>JAHEYJ010000087.1 GCA_023251675.1 Bacteroidota bacterium | reverse complement strand
TTCTCTTTCTTTTCCGGATGTCATCCGGATCGGCTCAACCATTTTGATCTTAAACGGTTCAATAATTGTTTTGAATTTTTCCATATTTATTTTTTCCATTCGATTTTTTTTCCGAATCCCAGTGTATTGTCGGTCATTTTGATGAACGTGAGTTCGACTCCCCAAAAATCACCCGGCATCGCACGTGCAAACGGATATTTTGTATAGTATGTTTTCTTAAAGTGTTCTATGTTTTCGCTGCCAGGTTGAATAAAATTTCCTCTGAACTGAATGCCCTGGATCTTCGCAACCACTAATTTATCGGGAGCAACCGTTCCTGCGACATACTTGTTCTTCTTCGCTTCCTTTATATGATTGGTCTCTTTGTCCGACATAAACACAAGCAGCTTCCTTTCTTTGTCAAAAGCGTAAAAACAATGCGCACAATACGGTTTGTCATCAACACTTGTAGCGAACGTAAGATTTTTATTCTTTTTCAAAAACGAAACAATTCCTTCATCCATGATCATTCAGCGTTTTGGTTCTATGGGATTTAAACAAAAGATAATATAATGCCAAACTACGAACATATGCGAATACTGCAAAGAAAAACAATTCGATATTCGCGGCATTCGTATCTGTTCGCATTGTTTGCATCAGTTTAACAGGGCTGTTGGTTATAATAATCATTCTGCAAATAAAAGATTTTTCCTGATCGAACGCGCCATTTCTGCCAGCTCCTCTTTGCGGACATCTCCCAGTTCCCGGTCACAGTCCTGGAAACGCCCCAGGATCTTTTCAAGTTCTGATCCATCAAAAAGCGATTCTGCCATTTGGAAGACTTCATCGTTCTCAACAGCAATATGGTTCATCAGTTCCTCACCGTATTTTTCTAACTGTTTCTCAGCTAACGGATAATTTTTTTCATCAAGATGCTTTTCGATCTTTTTGATCATACTCCGGAATTCATCGTGGTTATCGAACATTTCCTTGATGATGCCATCCGCAAGAAGTTCGTTCTTCTTATTCATTTCCGGGAATAAAATTTCTTCCTCTTTATGATGATGGAATTTATCGGCGTAATTCCGGAAGAACACGATCAGGTCTCTAACCGTTTTTTCATATAACGCGGGGTCTTTCTCAATCAATGTTTTAACACTGCCTGCGGCATCTATTGCATTTATTATTATTTCATGCTCGTCGTACAATATTTTCATTGATTGATCCATAGTATGATTTGAATTAAAGTTGAAATTAGTTTTATCAGCGGAACATGATTTGGGTCAGCGAATATTTTTTGAAGAGAATTTGTTTTACGGCGTATTTACTTTCCATGAATAAGATTCATCTTCAAATAGTTCCTTCCCGAAGATCGGGGACTTTGCTTTGATCTCTTCCACAATCCATCTACAAGCATCAAACGCTTCCTTGCGGTGCGATGCTGAAACGAAGACAAAAAGACAGATCTCACCTGCGTTCACTTTTCCAAGGCTGTGGTAAATATGCATGCAGATCAGATCAAACTTTGAAAACGCCTCTTCACGGATAGAATGAAAAACCTCTCCCGCCATTTCCGTGTAAGCGGAATAGTCGATCGATTTCACCCTTTTTCCGTTCCGGTTATCCGCCCTGACCTGCCCGAGAAAGATATCATGTGCACCGATAGAAGTTTTTGTACTGTGCTTAGCGATCGACTCAGCAATGAACTGCGGAGTGATCGCTCCTTCAACAAAAACATTTTTAGGCTTATGCATAATGAATTAAAATTTACCAGAACAATTTTATACTGGCAATTAAAAGTACCGTTGCCAGGATCGGGCGCAAAATTTCCGGCCTGAACTTCTTACTCCCAAAATAGGATCCCAACAACCCGCCCACAATTGCCGGAATGAGCAAATAAACCAGATCCATATTATAAACTCCCGGCGCATTAACCGCGCCCGCGATTCCGGAAATTGAATTTACAACAATAAAAAGGGCAGATACGGCGGCAGTCTCTTTCATGTTTCCCCAATTAAGAAGAATTATTACCGGGCTTAGAATAATACCGCCCCCTATTCCGATCATTCCTGAGATCAATCCAATGGTCGCTCCGATTATCAACGCAAGCTTAAAATTTACCGGAGAAGTCTTTTCTGAATCGCTTCCAAAAAAACCAAATAGCCGGAGAACAGGAAATAAAATCAATACGGCAAGAATTTTTTTATAGATGCCGGCTTCCAGCAAAACACCGGATCCAAGAAAAGCAAAAGGAATAGAAGCCAGCGCAAACGGCAGAAATAATTTCCATTTGAAATATCCGCTGCGGTAATACTGAACAAAAGCGATGGAAGCAACAAACACATTAAGGATCAAACCCGAAACTTTCATCGTCGAGACCGGGTAACTGAATAAAGCCATCAGCGCCAGGTAGCCGCTCGCACCTCCATGCCCGACGGAAGAATAAAGAAAAGCGATCAATAAAATCGCTGCCGGAAATAATACGTGAATGTCCATCGTGCTCGCTCTATCTCTAATGCTGCTTTTAAGTATTGTGAATTTAATAAACAAACGCCCACAGGCAAGAATCTTTTACAGAATATTTTTGAAGAACACAGCTCCGGGCATTTTCGGGAAAATAAGGGTCAAAATACATAAGTACCCTTTGAAAATATTTGTAAATTGGAATGTTAATCTCCCCTGAATGAATACTCCCCTGATATCTGTTTCCGAAGCATTTAAAATTATTCTTGTGCAGCCTGCAAACTCAAAGCCGGAAACAGTAAAATTACAAGAGGCGTTGGGAAGAATCGCTGCGGATGATATTTATGCTCCGTTCGACCATCCGCATTTTGACAATTCAGCTGTAGACGGTTATGGAATACGATGTGAGGACCTTCCGAACAACCCGGAATTAAAATTTCAAGTTGCCGGTGAAATAAAAGCCGGAGATAATGCAACTATCTCTCTTAAAAAAAATCAAACCGTCCGGATATTTACCGGCGCACTTGTTCCTTCCTGCGTAAATGCGGTGGTCATGCAGGAAAATGTTAAAGCATCTCCTGGTTTTATTGAGATCATTCAAAAAGATATTTCCGCAGGAACAAATATCCGGAAACAAGGCCACCAGATCCATAAAGGCGAAATTTGCCTCCCCAAAGGTTCTTTATTAAATGCGGCAGCTATGGGATTTCTTGCTTCCGTTGGAATTTCAAAAGTAAAAGTAACACAACTTCCACGCGTTGCAGTGATCGTAACCGGAAATGAAATTACCCGTCAAGGGAGAAAACTTAAGCCAGGCCAGATATTTGAATCGAATGGGGTGATGCTGGGCGCGGCGCTTATGCAATTGAATATTAAACCAAAAATATTCTATTGCAAGGACGATCTTTCTGCAACGAAAAAAATTATTGCTGCCGCGGAAAAAAAGCACGACCTGATTCTTGTGACCGGCGGCGTGTCGGTTGGCGATTATGATTTCACCACTGCGGCTACTCAAAGTTCCGGATTTAAGGCCCTGCTCCACGGAATTCAGCAAAAGCCGGGCAAACCGCTTCTTTTCGCCAGAAAGAAAAATACATTTCTTTTCGGCCTGCCCGGAAATCCAAGGGCCGTTCTGACCTGCTGGTACGAATACATTCTTCCGTTCATAAAATCGCAAATGGGAGCAAAAGATATTTCCCTAAAAAATATTTCATTGCCTGCCGCACATGAAATCAAAAAGAAAAGCGACGGGAAAACCCATTTCGTGACGGGAAAGATCATAAATGGGAAAATAGAGATCCTGAAAGGCCAGGACTCCGACATGCTTCGGTCTTTTGCCGGTGCTGATGTGCTGGTAACACTTCCGGCAGAGAAAGAATTTTACCCGGAAAATGAAATCATTTCCGCACACTTGCTTCCGCAATGAAAGAAAAGAAAAATAGTACAGGAATTATTTTAGCGGGCGGCCTGTCAACCCGAATGAACGGTACAGACAAAGGTCTGCTTACGATCAACGGCAAACCCATTATAGAAATCCTGATCGGGATCCTCAAACCGGTGACGGATGAACTCATTATCATCGCCAATAACGGTTCCTATAATTATCTTGGATTGAAAGTCTGCAATGATCTGAAGAAAGATATCGGCCCGATGGGAGGAATTTATACCGGGCTCACACATTCTTCATCCGAAATAAATATTGTTGTTGCGTGCGATATGCCGGGCATCACCCGCCCTTTTCTGAATTTCCTTATCCGTGAATTCCAGAGCGGAAATTACGAAGCAATCGTTCCTGCATACAAGAGAGAACTTCAGCCGATGAGCGCGGCCTATAACAAAAGCATTCTTCCTTTGGTCAACGAATTCATTGAAAAGAAAAAATATTCGATGAAAGATGTGATCCGGAACTGCCAGCATAAAATAATTACCATAGAAGACCACCCGGAGTTCTTAGGCGAAGATCTGTTCCGGAATGTGAATACAGAAAAAGATTATAAATTGTTGTCGGAAAACAAAAATGAAAAATGAGAATCAAACTTCTTTTCTTTGGACAAGTACGCGATATCACAGGAAGCGGCGAAACCGAGCTTGCGGGCATCACTACTATTTCCGACCTGAAAAAATATTTGTTCAATAAATTTCCTCCGCTGAAAGATTCTAAATTCTTAATTTCAGTGAACCGTAAAATTGTAAATGATAATTCTACTCTGAACAACGGGGACGAAGTAGCGATACTTCCGCCTTTTGCAGGAGGATAAAAAATAATTCATGAGAGACATCACCAATAAAATATTCTCGCATCGCATCGCCATCGCTTCGGCCGTTGTGAAAGTAAGCCGGAAAGAAACGATCACAGCGATAAAGAACAAAAACGTTCCGAAGGGAGATATTTTTGAAATGTCGCGCGCAGCAGGTTTGCTGGCCATCAAACATACCAGCGATGTGATCCCGGATTGTCACCCGCTTCCTATAGAATATGCTTCGATCAAATCGGAATTAAAAAGAAATGAAATTCATATTACGGTGGAAGTACACAGCATCTACCGGACCGGCGTTGAAGTGGAAGCCATGCACGGCGCTTCCATCACTGCGCTGACGATGTACGACATGCTGAAGCCGATCGACAAGGGAATTGAAATTTCATCTATAAAGCTCCTGGAGAAGAGCGGAGGCAAATCCGACTTCAAAGATATCCTAAAGAAAGAAGTGAAAGCCGCCGTGATCGTCTGTTCCGACAGTATCGCAGCAGGAAAAAAAGAAGACAAAGCCGGAAAAGCGATCATCAAAAAACTGGAAGAGTGCAAAGTGAAGATTTCCTATTACAAAATAATTCCTGATGAACTGAAAACCATCCAGGAGAAACTGAAACACTATGCATCAAAGAAAATTGATCTCGTAATTTTTACAGGAGGAACCGGACTTTCTCCGCGTGACACAACTCCCGAAGCCATTCTTCCATTGCTCGACCGGGAAATTCCGGGCATCATGGAAGCAGCGCGTAATTACGGGCAGGACCGCACACCGTTCTCCATGCTTTCAAGAGGAGTGGCTGGATTGATTGGCAATACTATTGTCCTTGCGCTGCCGGGATCAACAAAAGGCGCTGCTGAAACAATGGACGCACTCTTTCCTTATCTGCTGCATATTTATAAGGTGTTGGATGCAAAGTTCAAGCATTGATAGATTTATTTTAAAGCCAGCGGCCTCGAATCAACTCTCGCCCTTCAGTTTGAGCAAAAGAGAAATGATTATTATTGGGAATTCTTGAAGAAATACCTTGCAGGGAAATAATTAATTTAGGGTTTACGCAAACTTTGCGCCCCTTTGCGCCCCTTTGCGCATCCCGATAGCTATCGGGGCTCTGCGCCCTTTGCGTGAAATATTTCTCGCAAAGTCCACAAAGGAATTACCGCGCAAAGAAAACGCAAAGAAAATACTTCATTCAATATTCTTTCTTTCGTCTTTTAATTATAACTCGAAGTAGTACAATTAACGTTTCCTGATATCTACCGACACCACTTTATACTCGGGGCAATACGCTTCGGAATCATGCTCATCCGAAGTGATGTTATTGAGCATGATCTCAGGAAAGTGAAACGTAGAACTCAAAATTCCCGGCTTCACTTCATCGGTGATCTTCGCTTTTATTTCTGCCATTCCTCTCGGAGATTCCACGCATACAAGATCTCCATCGAGAATGGAATTCTTCTTTGCGTCTGCTGGATTAATTAACAGCACATCCTCCGAAAGTATTTCCACATTTCCGGTCCTGCGCGTCATCGCTCCGCAGTTGTAATGCTCCAAATCGCGGTTGGTGGTGATGATGTAAGGATATTTTTTTCCGTTCTTCTGTATCTCGTTGGATTCTTTAAAATCAAAATAGAAGAACTTTCCTTTTCCCCGCGTGAAATCTTTTTTATGAAGCATTTTTGTATCCTCACCGCCTGCGAGGACGGGCCATTGCTTTCCGTTCGTACCGAGGTTTTCCCAGGTCGCTCCTTTGAAGAAAGGAACGATGCCCGAAATTTCTTCGAGCATTCCTTCGGGAGTGAAATCGGGCTGTGGGTTTCCATCCCTTCGGGACTTGTAGCCCATCCGGTTCATCACGTCAACAATTATTTGCCCGTCTGCTTTCGTCCCCTCAATAGGTTCCACCACTTTGTTCACGCGCTGAATTCTTCTTTCTCCGTTGGTGAATGTGCCGTCCTTTTCAAGGAAAGAAGCCGCAGGTAAAATCACAGTTGCCAGTTTTGCCGTTTCGGTCATGAATAATTCCTGAACGATGAGCATATCCAAATTCTCCAGCGCTTTCACCACCTTATGCGTGTTCGGATCGGTTTGCACCACATCTTCTCCTATGATCCACAGCGCTTTCAGTTTTCCAACAATAGCTGCGTCAAACATTTCTGGAATTTTCAGTCCGATATGCAGAGGAAGCGTTGCTCCGTAAAATGCATTGTAGCGCTGATTGATCTCCGGGTTGGTAACATCCAGGTATCCTGCACCCTGATGCGGCTGCGCGCCCATGTCGGCTGCACCCTGAACATTGTTCTGTCCGCGAAGAGGATTCACTCCCGCTCCTGGTTTGCCGATGTTTCCGGTGATCATGGCGAGATCCGCGATCTGCATCACCGTAAATGTTCCCTGTGTGTGTTCCGTAACTCCGAGTCCGTGAAATTCCATCGCAGCGTTTGCTTTTGCATACGCCATCGCAGCTTCACGAACTAAATTCTTATCTACACCCGTAATTTTTTCCAACTCATCCATATTGAGCTTCAGAATATTCTCTTTGAACTCAGGATAACCTTCGCAGCGGTCTTCAATGAATTTTTTATCTTCCAGTCCTTCGGAAATAATGTAATACAACATCATGTTCAGCAGCGCCACATTGGTTCCCGGTCTCAACTGAAGATGGAATCGTGTATATTTTGCAAGTTCAATTTTTCTCGGGTCGACAATAATTAATGTTGCGCCCTTCATCACCTTTTGTTTGATCTTTGCCCCGGTAACAGGATGCGCATCGGTAGGATTTGCTCCTACAAGAAAAATACAGTCGGTGAATTCAAGATCGGCAATGGAATTGGTAGCAGCTCCCGTTCCGAACGTACGCTGCATTCCGAGTGCCGTGGGCGAATGACAAACGCGCGCGCAGCAGTCAATATTATTGGTGCCGACCACAGCGCGCATGAATTTCTGCATCAGGTAATTTTCTTCGTTGGGAGTCCGCGCAGAAGAAATTCCGGCAATGGCATCGGGGCCGTTCTCCGTTCTTATCTTTTTAAAATTATCTACAATAAAAGTGTAGGCTTCATCCCACGAAACTTTTTCAAACTGCCCGTTGCGTTTTATCATCGGACTTCTCAGACGGTCGGGGTGATTGTAGAATTTAAACGCGTAACGGCCTTTCAGACAAGTATGTCCTCCGTTCACTTCCGCATCGTAAGGCGCCTGGATGGAAATAATTTCTCCGTTCTTGGTAGAAACGTCTAAGTTGCATCCCACACCGCAGTACGTGCAAACCGTTCTTGTTTTTTTATCGGCACGAATTGCTTTTGACTGGAACACATCCGAAATAGCGGAAGTCGGGCAGGCCTGCGAACACGCACCGCAGCTCACACAATCCGATTCCATGAACGAAGTATCCGAACTTTTTATGATATGACTGTCAAAACCCCTGCCTGCCATGCTGAGTACAAATTGTCCCTGCACTTCATCGCAGGCACGCACACAGCGGTAACAGTTAATGCACTTTGAAAGATCGGAGGTCATGTACGGATGCGAGCGGTCTTTCTTGCGGTCAAGATGGTTCGCGCCTTTCGGGTAACGCACTTCGCGGATGCCCACGCGCGCGGCAACATCCTGCAACTCGCAATTGCCGTTCACTTCGCAGGTGAGACAATCGAGAGGATGATCGGTGAGAACCAGTTCAATAATATTTTTTCTGAGCTTCTGAACGTTTGCTGAGTTTGGAAAAATATAATGTCCTTCCGAAACCGGAGTGTGGCAGGAAGCAACTGATTTTGTTTTTCCATCCTTTGCCAACGCCAGGTCCACGCTGCAAACACGACAGGAACCGAATGGATCCAGATTGGGCGCATCGCAAAGAGTGGGCACCGCATCTTTGCCGTTGTTCCTTCTTACAAAAGATAAAATGGTTTCACCTTCTTGTATTTCGAAGGGCTTGTTATCTATGTAGGCGAGTTTTTTCATTATCTCCACTTCTTCAAAGATAAAAAAATAGGGAAAAGTTGGAACTATGTATAAGATCTATTTACTTCCCTTATTGATCCATGTATTTTCAGAAGGACTTTTTGATAATACTTTTTGTTAGCATTGAAATAATAGCGTTAATTTGCACTCTTAGATTTCATATATAATGAAAGACTACCCAAAGTATGGAGTTGCAGAGCCAACAGGAGATTATTTTGGCGGCACATGGACAGAAGAAAAGATTGCCATATTTATAAAATATTGCCACGCATTTTTGGCAATAATGAAAAATAGATCATACAAATTAATATACTTTGATGGCTTTGCGGGTTCAGGAGAGATTATACCTACCAATGGAGTTAATCCGTTAGAAAGTGTTGCCCTACAGGTAATGGCTATAGACAAGCCAGTTTCTTTTGATTTATATTATTTAGTTGAGTTGCAAAAATCAAAAGTAAAATCCCTTGAGAATCTTATTATCGAAAAATTTCCGAGTAAGAGGTCAAATACACATATTATTTGTGAGGATTGCAATTCAAAAATAGCTGCATTATCTGCTTATTTAAAAAAACATAGCAATTATAGGGCGTTGGCATTTCTTGATCCATTTGGAATGAGCGTTGATTTTAAATCTTTGGAATCATTTAAGCAAATAGGGTGTGATATGTGGATTTTATTCCCATCGGGAATTGGTGTAAACAGAATGCTCATGAAAAGAGAAGAAGCAATTCCACAATCATGGTACGCGAAACTTGAAAAAGTAATGGGAATGACTGCGGTAGAAATAAAAAAGCATTTTTATAAAATTAATCCTCAAACATCAATGTTTGAAGATGGATTCCGATTACAAAAACAAGAAGACCCAATTAACCGTATTATTGAACTGTATTCCATAAAACTCAAAACGATTTGGGATCATGTTTCTAAACCCCACGCAATGAAAAATAGTAATGGTTCAATCATGTTTCACTTTCTTTTAGTTTCGCAAAACCAGACTGCAGTAAAAGTTGCAGATGACATTGTAAAAAAATATAAATAATATGGCACAATCCAATATAGAATGGACCGAAATGACCTGGAACCCCTCGACGGGCTGTAATAAAATTTCTGCCGGTTGCAAATTTTGCTATGCAGAAATAATGAGCAGACGTTTGAAAGCGATGAACATGGATAAGTATAGAAATGGATTTACACTAGCAGTACACGAAGACGAATTAAATACTCCATACGGATGGAAAAAACCAAAAACTGTTTTTGTGAATTCCATGAGTGATTTATTCCATAAAGATATTCCGCTATCATTTATTAAGAAAGTTTTCAAGGTAATGAACGATACTCCACAGCACACATATCAGATACTTACCAAACGAGGAGATATCCTTTTAAAACACAATAAGCACCTGGCATGGACAAAAAATATCTGGATGGGCGTTTCGGTAGAAAATGAAAAAGTTGTAGCAAGAATTGATTCTCTCAGACAAACAAATGCTTATGTAAAATTCCTTTCTCTTGAACCACTTATTGCACCCTTAAATAACCTTAATCTCAAAAATATTAATTGGGTAATCGTAGGTGGTGAGTCAGGGCATGGAGCAAGACCAATGAAGCACGAATGGGTTTGGGATATTAAGAAGCAATGCGATAAAGCCAATATTCTTTTCTTTTTCAAACAGTGGGGAAGACCACAATTCAACACAAATCCTAATGATCCGACCATTGACACTGAACATAAACATCATGCAAAAGGTGGTAGTATGTTGAATGGCAAGATTTACAGAGAAATGCCCGACAAGCATGTTCCTGCTTACGCATAATAAAACATCTCTACTTTGAAAAAAGGATCAACTGCTGAAATACTTCTTCACGTCCCCTTCAAAATACTGCATAATATTTTTTATCGGCAACGGAATTCCGCCTCCGTGCGCGCATAAACTTCCTGCCTGCAAAGTATTTAACAGGTCGCTGAATAATTCCTTTTCTATTTTATAGTCCCCAGTTTTTGCTTTGTTCACCAATTCATATCCGCGCTTTGTTCCCAAGCGGCAGGGAAAACATTTTCCGCAGCTTTCGTAGGAGGCAAAATCCAAGAGATGCTCAATAAAATCGATCATCGGGAATTTTTCAGGAATGCAAACCACCGAAGCATGTCCCATCAGGAAACCATTTTGCGCAAAGGATTCGAAATCGAGCGTAAGGTCTTTTATTTTAGAAACCGGAACCACACCGCCCAGCGGTCCACCGATCTGCATTGCTTTCACCGGTTCTTTGAAACCGCCGCCCATCTCATTTATTACTGTAGCAAGAGGCGTTCCCATTTCGACTTCGTAGATGCCGGGATTTTTGAAAAAGCTGTCGAGGCAAACCAATTTGGTTCCGCTGGATTTTTCCGTACCTATTTTTTTATACGCTTCGCCTCCATTCTTCACAATGAAATGAAGCGCAGCCAGCGTTTCCACGTTGTTCACCACCGTGGGTTTGTTGAACAATCCCTGCTGCGTAGGATAGGGAGGACGCGTTCTCACTTCGGGGCGCTGTCCTTCAATAGAATTGATCAAAGCCGTTTCCTCTCCGCAGATATACGCTCCCTGCGCTTTGATAATTTTGAAATCAAAATTAAATCCGCTGCCGAAAATATTTTTTCCTAAAAAGTTTTTCTCTCTGAGTTCGACAATTGCTTTTTCGACAACAAGTATCGCTTCGGGATATTCCGAACGAATGTAAAGCACCCCGTAATTGGCGTGCGTGACAAATCCTGCGATCATCATTCCGAGCAGAACAGAATGCGGACGCTGCTCGAGCAAATAACGGTCGGAATACGCGCCCGGATCGCCCTCGTCGGCATTGCAGATGATGAATTTGGTTTCGCCCGCAGTATTACGGCAGGATTCCAGTTTCATTCCCATCGGAAAACCCGCGCCACCGCGACCGCGGATGTTTGATTTTTTTATTTCGCTGAGAATATCCGCAGAGTTTTTCTTCAGCGCATCTTTCAGAACGGAATAATGCGCATCGAATCCTTCATAGGGAGAAATCAAAATTGCTTTGCCGCTTGCCTTCACATTGTATCTATCCTGGTTCGAACCTTTTCCTTCAAGGATGGCTGAAATATCTTTTGAATTCTTAGCAGAATAATTCTTTCCGTCAAAATGAAAGGCTCCATTCTCGTGGCAGCGTCCAAGACAGGTCATGTGTCCGATCTCATCCGCTTTAAAATGTTTTTTCAATTCACTCGTCACTGCATCCTGTTTTCCCGAGCAAAGACAAGCAGTACCGTTGCACACGTATACTTTCTTGCCTTTATTCTCCGGCTTCATGAAATCATAGAACGAAGCGGTGCCGAATGTGTTTCCTTTTCCGAAAAGGAATTCGTCTGCTAACCGCTCCATATCTTTTACCGAAGGAGTTCCTTCCTGCTGAGCGGCTTTTCCCAATTCCTCAAAAAGATTTTTTTCCAAACCTTTCTTTCCGGAGAGTATGCTTAAATTTTCGGACATAGTAAGTTATTTGTGTGCTTTAGCAATATTAGTAAAATAAAAAGCCAATAGAACGCAGATGACACAGATGATTATGATTTGCCGCTGATCTTATCTGTGTTTATCTTACAAATCAGCGTTATCAGCGTTCTATTAATTTATTTTTTCAGAACATTTCGCACATTCGAATATACGGTAACATTTCCATCCCTGCAAAATCCCATTAAAGTTATTCCTAATTCTTTTGCGTAATCCACCGCCAAAGTGGAAGGCGCGGAAACAGCAGCCAGAAATGGGATCTGCGCCAAAAATGCTTTTGATAGTATCTCATACGAAACTCTTCCGCTGATCAACAGGCAGCGCGCTTCTTTCAATTTCCTTTTCAGCACCAGCGAACCGATCACTTTATCCACCGCGTTGTGGCGGCCAATGTCTTCCATAATTGATAACATGTTTCCTTTCAACGAAAATGCTGCTGCTGCATGCGAACCTCCCGAACGTTTGAATGTTTTTTGTTTCGCGCTCATCTTGGCAAACATCTTATTCAATAATGCCGGATCAAGCATTTCGGAAGAAACAAGTTTTGATTCGCTGTCCCGAATATCATCCAGCTCGAACTTGCCGCAAATTCCGCAAGAAGACACCGAAAGAAGATTGCGGGTGTTGATGAATTGCTTTCGCAGCAACTTAGGATCAATCTTTACATCCACAGAAGTCGCAGCGCCTTGTTTATTTTTCTGAATGACCTTCAGCGAATATTTATTCTCATCGCTTTTATAAATATCTTCTGAAAATAAAAGTCCGCGCACTAATTCATTATCATTTCCGGGAGTTCGCATGGTAACGGTAAACGATTCACCATTGATGGAAATGCGCAACGCTTCTTCCACGGTAAGAAAATCTTCCACTTTACGGAAACTTCCCTTGCTGTATTTTAATCCCTGATACTTTTGGGTAGCCATATAATATCTATATATCAATTAAAATTCACCACTAAGATTTCTAAGGGCACTTAGTTTCACTCAGAAAATCCCTTAGTGTTTCTGAGTGGTCTTAGTGCCTCAGTGGTAAAATAATTTCATTCGAAGTAAACACAAACTTCTTTTATGACAGTCCTGTGATCTTTCCGTTCTTGTCGATATCCATTCCTTCGGACGCAGGAGTTCCCGGCAAACCGGGCATACGCATCATTTCGCCGAGGATGGGAATTACAAACCCGGCGCCTGCGGCAAATTCAAATTCGCGTACGGTAACAACAAATCCTCTCGGCCGCCCGACCTTGGTCTCATCATCCGAAAGAGATTTCTGGGTTTTCGCCATGCACACGGGCAGGCCATCGAGTCCCAGTTCTCTAATCCGTTTCAAACCGGCTTTTGCCGATACAGAATAATCAACGCGCGCCGCGTCGTAAATTTCTTTGGCAATGATTTCAATTTTCTTTTCCATGGGCAGGTTCAATTCGTAAAGCAGTTTAAAATTTGTCCTGCCTGATTCCGCCTCATCCACGACGGCTGCTGCCAGGTCTTTCATTCCTTCTCCTCCCATGGCAAAACCTTTTGCCACAATTGCTTTTATGCCAAGCCCGGAACATTTTTCCTGGATGAATTTCAGTTCTTCTGCCGAATCGGTGG
>JAHEYJ010000005.1 GCA_023251675.1 Bacteroidota bacterium | reverse complement strand
TATTGTGAAGTCCGGCAAGGTGACCAAAGTGCTGCACAACAACCAGAACATGCTGGTGCAGATCATGAAAGAGCCGATCTCCAACAAAGGCCCGCGCCTGACTGCCGATATTTCTCTTCCGGGAAGATTTCTGGTACTCATTCCATTCTCAGATAAAATATCCATTTCTCAAAAGATAAGAAGATTGGATGAGCGCGAACGTTTGCGCAGGCTGGTGCAGAGCATTAAACCAAAAAACTTCGGCGTAATTATAAGGACCGTTGCGGAAAACAAAACGGTAGCCGAACTGGATACAGATATGAAAGATCTTTCGGAAAAATGGGAGAAAATGTTTCATGCACTTAAAGGCTCTACGCCTCCGAAAATTATGCTGGGAGAAATGAACCGTTCCATTACCATTCTTCGGGATATACTCAACGCATCCTTCTCCGGAATTTTCGTAAACAACCAAAATCTTTACAATGATATTAAATCCTACATCCATACAATAGCTCCTGACAAAGAAAGTATAGTTAAGTTTTACAAGGGTAACTTGCCCATTTTTGAGCATTTCGGTATTGACAAGCAGATAAAAGCTTCTTTTGGAAAAATCGTAAATATCAAATCGGGCGGTTACCTGATCCTGGAACATACCGAAGCCCTGCATGTGATTGATGTGAACAGCGGGCATCGCGCGCATTCCAACAAGGACCAGGACGCAAATGCACTCGAAATGAACCTGGAAGCAGCTGAAGAAATTGCCCGTCAGCTTCGTCTTCGTGATATCGGTGGAATCATTGTATGTGATTTCATTGATATGCGAAACCCAAGTCATCGCAAAACGCTCTTTGAACGGCTGAAAGATGCCATGAAGAATGACCCGGCCACCCATACCATTCTTCCTCCAAGCAAATTCGGATTGGTGCAGATCACCCGTGAGCGGGTTCGTCCGCAGGTGAAAGAAATTACTACTGAGAAATGTCCGTCGTGCGGCGGAACAGGAGAGGTGCAGTCAAGCATCCTGCTTGCCGATCAGATTGAAAAGGATTTGAATTATTTAATGAAAGAGCAGAATCAGCGAAACCTGACTCTTGCGGTTCATCCGTTTATAGAAGCGTATTTCACTAAAGGGTTGCCCAGCCGCAAACAAAAATGGTTTTTGAAATACGGCAGGAAGGTGAATGTGAAACCTGTTTCTTCACAGCAAATTCTTGAATATCATTTCTTCAATAAGAACGAGGAAGAAATAAAGATCTGATTTGTATGTTTGGCAGATGAAACTGAAAATACAAAGACCTTCAGGCCCGTTTGTGCTTTATCCTTTTTTTCTTCTTCTGCTATTCGTTTTCAATACATTTCGTCGCAAGTTATTGTTCGCTCCACTTGAACTGAAGAGAGAAGCCGTTTTTTTAATTTTCGTCCTTGTTTTCTGGCTCCTGGTACAATTCATTTTCAGCAAGGCCTGTAAAGAAAAAATACGGGGAGGGATCGTCGCTTTGTTCGTGCTCCTCTTTTCGCTTTTCTATTTTGATATTTACTATTCTTTGTTTGGGATCAAATTTATTTATAACCTGGTTTATTACAACCTCTTTCAGAAGTTTCATATTGTTTTGTTTCTGCTTATGGGGTTGCTGGTTTTTACGGTTTTTTTATTGTTGAAAAGAGCAAAAGGAAAATTAACCGGACTGAACAACTACCTCAATCTCATCTTTGCCTTATTCCTGCTTTGGGAAATTTATCAATTTGCTTTTCAAAATCTTTTTGCAGTTAAGCTGCAAGATAAAATCAACACTTCCTCGATAAAAATTCAACAGGAGAAAAGACGAAATGTGTATTTCATCGTTCTCGATGCCTACACCGGTTCGCCGAACCTTAAAAAATTCTGGAACTATGATAATAAAGAGCTGACTGGTTTTCTAAAAGACAAGGGTTTTTTTGTGGCTGAAAAAAGCAGGAGCAACTATAATTCAACGCCGTTCAGCATTGCTTCAACACTCAATCTGTCCTATTTGAATTTGAAGTCTTACGAAGAAGCACAAAAGGTGCAAATATCTCAAGTATATGATTTGGTTAATAATTCTGTTGTTGTCAGAACATTTGCCGAAAACGGATACAGAATAATCAACCAATCAATTTTTGATCTGGGTGGAAAAACAGCCTTATATAATGATCCTAATTATCACCAGATAAATTTATTTGACCGGACTGTGTTTTTCCTTTTCACTGAAAAATTAAACATTACGGATGAAGATGCATTAACCAGGAATCTGGGGGAGGAAAACCTGAAAATATTCTCCCGATTGAATTCCATCGAATTACAGCATATACAACCTGTTTTTTGTTATGCACATCTGATGATGCCCCATTTGCCTTTTTTTTATGATGAACGGGGCAATAAAATGAGCGAAGAATATGCCCGTAACGAGGAGAGCAGAAAAGAAAAATACCTGAAACAATTAAAGTACACGAATCAACTGCTGATGAATGCGATCGACAATATTCTCGCTCATGAAAAGGGAAAGCCAATTATCATTATCCAGGGCGATCATGGATTCCGCGATCTGAAAGAAATTCCCTATGAAGAACGACTTTCAGAAGCATCCACTATTTTCAATGTGTATCTTTTTCCTGACAGTACAAGTGAAAGGTCGCTTTATGATTCTATTTCTCCTGTGAATTCTTTCCGGGTTGTATTCAATACCTGCTTTGGAACTTCGCTTCCATTGTTGAAAGACGAAGCCTTCAATACTGAGCTTAAAGGAAAATAAAAAGCCCCTCCCGATAAATCGGGAAGGGCTTTCTTTTGACTTTTAACTTGAGTCTTTGTTCTCTTAGTAATCCATTCCACCGCCCATGCCGCCCGGCATTGGGGGCATAGCAGATTTTTCTTCTTTGATGTCTGCAAGAACGCACTCCGTCGTAAGGATCATTCCTCCAACAGAAGCTGCATTTTCCAGGGCAACACGAACAACTTTAGTAGGATCAATTACGCCGGCTGCGATGAGATTTTCATACACATCGGTGCGTGCGTTGAAACCAAAGTCGCCTTTGCCTTCGCGTACTTTTTGTACAGCAATGGAACCTTCCACGCCTGCGTTCTCAGCGATCTGGCGGAGCGGTTCTTCCAATGCGCGTCTGACGATTGCAATTCCCGTTGCTTCGTCTTCGTTAGATCCTTTCATTTTTTCAATCGTATCAATTGCACGAATGTATGCAACTCCACCACCTGCAACGATGCCTTCTTCCACAGCAGCGCGGGTAGCATGAAGCGCGTCATCCACACGGTCTTTCTTTTCTTTCATTTCCACTTCAGAAGCTGCTCCCACATAAAGAACTGCAACACCGCCCGCTAATTTAGCAAGACGTTCCTGCAATTTTTCTTTGTCGTAATCGGAAGTAGTGGATTCAATTTGCGCTTTGATCTGGTTCACACGTGCCGTGATATCGGCTTTTTTACCTGCACCTCCAACGAGCGTTGTATTGTCTTTGTCGATCGTCACTTTCTCCGCTGTTCCGAGATAAGAAAGATCAGCATTTTCCAGTTTAAAACCTCTTTCTTCAGAGATCAACGTTCCGCCGGTTAATGTGGCAAGGTCTTGCATCATTTCCTTTCTGCGATCGCCAAAGCCCGGAGCTTTCACAGCGCAGATTTTCAGCGCACCACGAATTTTATTTACAACAAGAGTAGCAAGCGCTTCTCCGTCTAAGTCTTCGCAAATGATGAGAAGAGGCTTTCCGGTTTGAGCTGCTTTTTCGAGGATAGGAAGTAATTCTTTCATCGTAGACAATTTCTTGTCGTAAAGAAGAATGTACGGGCTGTCCAGTACGGCTTCCATTTTATCAGCGTTCGTAACAAAATAAGGAGAAACATATCCGCGGTCGAATTGCATACCTTCTACCACTTCTACAGTGGTTTCAGTACCTTTTGCTTCCTCCACAGTGATAACGCCTTCTTTCTTCACCTTCTGCATTGCCTGCGCGATCAGTTTTCCAATTGTTGAATCGTTGTTTGCAGAGATGGTAGCAACCTGTTCGATCTTTTTGTTGTCATCGCCAACCGATTTGGATTGTTTTTTCAGGTCAGCAACAACGGCTTCAACCGCTTTATCGATACCGCGTTTCAGATCCATCGGATTGGCACCGGCGGCAACGTTCTTCAGACCTGCAGTTACGATCGCTTGCGCGAGCACCGTAGCGGTAGTCGTTCCGTCACCTGCCATATCAGCAGTTTTAGAAGCCACTTCTTTTAAAAGTTGTGCTCCCATATTTTCTACTGCATCCTGCAATTCAATTTCCTTTGCAACGGTTACACCGTCTTTAGTGATCTGAGGTGCACCAAATTTTTTGTCAATGATAACATTGCGGCCTTTCGGTCCGAGTGTCACCTTTACTGCATTTGCCAATGCGTCAACACCGCGCTTCATCGCATCGCGAGCATCGGTATCGTAAGTTATTTTTTTTGCCATTTGATTTTTAGATTTTGTAGCCCCCGCCCTAAAGGGAGCTGTATATGTATTTCCCCCTTTAGGGAAGGGGCATGTTGTTTTTATTTTTATCCAATCACACCAAACACATCGTCCTGGCGCATGATGAGAAATTCTTTTCCGTCAACAGTGATCTCAGTTCCGGAATATTTTCCGTAGAAAACAGTGTCGCCCACTTTTACTGTCATGGGTTCATCTTTCTTTTTACCCGGCCCAACGGCTACGATCGTTCCTTTCTGTGGTTTTTCTTTTGCTGTGTCGGGAATAATGATTCCGCCAGCTGTTTTTTCTTCTGCGGGAGCTGCTTCTACAAGAACCCGGTCTCCCTGTGGTTGAAATTTAACTTTTGCCATGTTTTTTTATTTAGTTAGTAATTGATGTTTAATTGAGTGACTCGCCTTTGTCATAAGTTATGCCAGCGGTCGAATTTTCTTTATAATAAGACAATTTTTCAGCAATAAAATACCAGCCAGCAAATGATGTCAGACTTCTGATGACAGGTTGGCTCATTTAGGCTGCTGTGCAGGGTTAGAAACAGGTTGTTTGGCAGGGCCTTGTTGCTGAACAGGCATGGTGGCTCCAGAGCCGGGCATTGGCATTTCTGATTTTCCTACAATAGATTCGTTGGTTTCTGTTTTACCGCTGCCGGTTCCAACGATGGCTGCAAAAGCAATACAGAGAACAACAAGGCCGCCTACAAATCCCCATGTGATCTGCTCAATGAGTTCGACCTGCTGGCGCGCGCCAATGAACTGGTTTGTGGACATAAAGTTAGAGGCTATTCCTCCTCCTTTCGGATTCTGAATGAGTACAACGAGTACCAGCAGAACACATACAATGATGATGAGGATTGAAAGAAACGTTGCCATACTTTTAAGATTCTTGGATTCAGACGGATTGTTTTAGCTTCAGGCAGATTCTGTTTGAATCTGTATTCATCCGCTTGCCTCCTGTTATTATTGTTTTTGGTCCTTAAGGAGCTTTTTTATTTTCTCCAAAAGGGGAGCGAATATATGAAACTTTTCGGGATGCTTCACAAGTAAAATTTCATAGGCACGGAGCGCTTTTGGAAGGTTGCCCTGCTTTAAATAAATGCTGGCCAGGGTTTCAGATACAAAGACTTCATTGTCCTGAATGCTTTTCTTTGCCATTCCTTCAGCCGAATAGAATTCAGCTTTGGGTTTGGGCGCAATTTTAACTGTTTCTTCAAGTATGAACTTGTCAATGATCTCGCTCTTTTGTTTTTTCTGAATGGTTTTTTCCTCAATAACCGATTCGGGAGTATTACCGCTAATAACTTTTAGCCAGTCATTAAAGGAATAAGTCTGAGAAATGGAGGATGGAGGATGGCTAATGGATGATGGTTTTTCTCTTGCCTCCTGAACTTTATCTTCTGCCTCTTTTCCCTCAATCAAATCAATCGTCATTGAGGTTCGATAAACCTCCCTCAGCATTTCTTTTTCCAGCACTTCCAATTCATCGTATTCGTCCTTCTTCACTTCTTTTGTGGCCATTGGCATTTCCTGTAACAGGGCAACCGGTTCAAGTTTTGGAATGATCTCTTTTTCGGTTTTTGCTTCTATATGTATTTCTGAAAGCGGGTTAATGAAAACCGTTTGTTCTGTCTCCTGCTTCTGCATTATGACCTCCGGTCTTTCTTCTTTCTTTTTCTTAATAAGATTATAGAGAACCTTTCCGTTGGAAGCGTAAGCGGAAGTGATATGAAGATTTTTTTCGTAATCAATGCTATTCTCATTATGAAGGTTTTTCAGGTATAACATTCTGCCCAACTGGAAATAGGGATACTCCTGAACTAATTTCTCCAGTTTGCCCATGGAACTGTCGTTTAGATTTTCCGGATGGGAGAGATATTGTATGAAATCCTGTTTGGTCATTGAATCTTCGAAAAATAAATCCCGATAACTATCGGGACGAAAAATACGAAATAGGCGCTTCGACTTCGCTCGCGTGACAATAATATTGTTGTTGACTGTTTTCTGCCACTGCCGATGCTGCTGTTTGTTTCACCAGTTGATCATGGCCCGGTTAAAAATATCCTGCACCAGCTGTTCATTAATCTGGCTGATCAGATTCTCTTCAACTTCACTCAAACTTTTTGTGCTTGGATAATCAGCGTATCGTGAAAAAGAGGTTTCAAAGTTTTGCTTTTCATTTTTTGTGTTGGTGAATTTTACATTCACCGTAATGGTGAGGCGGTTGAGAGCGGCCAGGTCATTGCTTTGGATGGCGGCAGGAGAAACGACATAGTTTACAATTTCTCCATCAAAATTCAGGTCCCCATTCTGGGAAACAATACCCAGGTTTGTCTGTGACGTAAAAATATTTTTGAGTGCTTCCGTGAACGACTGGCTGATGGTAGGTTTGGCCTGGGTGGCATTATTTTTAAAATACTGGATGGAAACAGTTTTTATATCAGGAGATACCGAAGCGCCGGAAAATGAATAATGGATCTTGCAGGAAGGAAATGCAAGCAGGCAACAGGCAATAAGCAACAGGCAATATGAAAATGTAGGTTTCATTTTAAAATGACCCGCCAAAGATAATGAGAAAACCACCGGCTCCCAGGGAAAGGTTATCGCTCTTTTCCCAACGAATAATTTTTCCTCATCACCACTTTCAGCAGTTCCCGCTTCAGGATCAGGTCGGTCACGACCTCAGAGAAAGATTTATCAGCGGCCTGTTCAACCGCTTTTTTGATCTGAACTTCGCTTATATCGATACGGTACATCAGGTTATAAAATTTTCCCGGATCTGCTTTGAGAAGTTTATCAATGTGCGGGAGAATCTGTGAAAATAATTCGTCGTACGTATTACCTGTATTCCCTGAAAAATTAATTTCCATTCCCTGCATTCCAAAATCCTTGATGACCTGCCTGGCGGTGTCGCTGAGAATGTCGGGACGGTTGAGATAAGGAGATATATCGGTCATGAATGGGAAATTCAAAAATACAAATAATAAATTCCAAATAAACTACAAAAGCCAAAAAATCAAATTCGAAACGGGTTCTCAGTTTGAATTTTTGATTTTTGAAAATTGGAATTTATTTGTCATTTGGATTTTATTATTTGTTATTTATGGATTTAATATTTGTCAGAAGAGAGGACCAGGCGCTGAACTGGACGATTATTTATAATATGTTCTTCAATGATCTCATCCACATCTTTCAATTCAACACCCACATAAAAAATTCCTTCGGGATAAACGACCACGGTTTGTCCGTACAGACAAACGCCAAGGCATCCGGATCTTTGAGCACGGACTTTTATTGAAAGTTTTTTTGCATTCAGCTTTGTTTTAAATGCTTCCACGATCTCCATTCCGTGAGCTTCGCCGCAAGATGGTTTTTCGCCGGGTTTGCCCGCCCGTTGATTGGTGCAGATGAATATATGTTTATCAAATTTAAGCATGAGACAAAAGTAAATTAAATGCGCCTATTCAGGACCTACTACGAATTACGAATGTTTTCGTAAGGAGCATTTACATTTTATTCGTAATTCGCCAATTCGTAATTAGTAGGGTGAATTATATCTAATATAGTATAACATTGAAAAAAGGCTTGCATGAATTAATGGATCAGGTACATTTTTCCATATCCCTGGGTGAAATAAGGATCTGCTGCGCTTTCGCGGTGTTCAAGGGATTTTCCATCCAGCTGGGTAATGATCCGGTAGAGATAAAGCCCGTTTGCAAGCTGATCGCCGTATTCATCTTTTCCATCCCATGCATATTCAGTGATGTTCCTTCCGATATGGATCGGCCCCAGGTCGTATTTACTCAGGTCACGGACGATCTTTCCGGAAACCGTGAGGATCTGAATTTTGAAATAATCCGGCACTTCAGAACCGGTGAGGGTGAATACAAATTTAGTGGAAGTCGAGAACGGATTCGGATAATTCAACACGTTGGTAACCGTAGGTTTGTTGATCACTTCAAACGATATGGTGTACTCCACATTTCCTGAATTGTTACCGGAGCGGTCTTTCGCTTTTACCTTCAGATAATAAATGCCGTCAGGAAGGGCAGGCGTATATTTTATTTTGCAGCTGTTATTTGGAAGCGCGGCTGGCTCAAAGATCATATTGTTTCCGAAAGAAATGGTATCGTACGTTGTATGGCCGGGGCGTTTTATGTGAACATCAAAATCGGAAGGATCATTTAAAGCAAGGAATGTATTTTCATCTTTGAGTTTAATAAGAATGGAAGGTTTTGCCGAGACAATATCGCCGTTCATGATATGAACGCCGTCAAACGTAACATCCAGCAGCGGATTTATTTTGTCGGTGGCAACGTTGAAAGGGATCGTTCCGATATTGTTGAAGTGATATTGTTCAGCCTGGTGCTGGGTGTTATACGGGTTGGCTTCCACCCATAAACTGTTCAGCCCGCCGGTAATGGTTGCAGTAGAAAATTTTACAGAAGGAACAACAATGCTGTCGATCAAAAGAGGTTTCATTTTCACCGAATCTTTAATCGCTATGTTCCGATTGGCATCAATCACCCAGAAATTCACCCACAAGCTATCCATGTTATAATCGCCGATGTTCTCTACAGCAATTTTCATTTTAATACTGTCGCCCTGCTGGACAGAAGAATTATAAAATGAATATTGTTTTACCGGGTTCAGCGCAGCTTCCGGAACCCCGTCAAAATAGAGCCTCCAGTATTTTAACTGGTCAGGGGTGCGGAGTAGGCTGTCCTTCACCCATGCCTGGAGCCGAACGTAAGGATAAATGGAAGCATTGATGATGTTGTCAAGATTATAAATGTCGAGCGAATCTTTAGAAATATTATTCATCAGCATAGCGGTATCGCCATTATTTTTTATTCCGATGACGGAAATCTTGATTGTATCCAAAGCTGCCATGGCGGGATTTGAGATTGCTTCCGGCGAACGGAAATTCCAGTGCAGCGATTTCCACAGTGATGCCGGGCCGAAATTTTCCGAATAGATGTAACCGCTTTCGCGTTTTATCCTGACCGAATCAGAAAGGAATATTTTAGAAGTATCCGCATTGCCGATCTTTTCTATCGCTGTTCCGCATTTTCTTCCAATCAAAATATACGGCAGGTTGTTATGGATATTGGTGAACTGTGTTCCGCCCACCGACTGCAGCGCCTGAACGAGCCCGGGATTTGTATTGGGGCTGTTGCCGCTTAAAATATCTCCGAGATTGTGATTATCCGCAGCAGATATAATTACTTTGCTTCCGCAGGGAATGGTATCCTGCAGAAACCTTCTTAATATTTCCTGTTGAGCAGGAGTGCTTGTATAAAACTCGAACCTGTGTTCAAAACGTGAAAAAGCATAGCTGCCATAAGGGCCGTTGCCGTTATTCACCCAGAAAGCGCCGGTAACGGGATCCACTACCGATATAAGAACATGAGGAGGAACATTACCGGGATTCCAAATGGAAAGATAGGAGGAAGTTGATATGGGATTTCCATCAAGATGAACAAATGTCAAAGCAAAATTATTACCTCCTCCGGACGCAGTATAATTGAGCGCCTGAACTTCTAAAGTAGAACTTTGGTATTCCAGATCAAAATATCTTCTTGGCCGGAGGGGATTCACGTATTTATACCGGTCGCCTTTCAGGAACTGGAAGAAATGCGATTGTCCCGCACCGCTTTTATTAGAAATATACTGGAATGAACTTTCTCTCCACTTGAAATTAATCGTATCGGTGGTGTCGCGCATCACGCGCCAGAAATAGACCATGCTGTCTTGCAATACCAAAGGAGATGGCCATCCATTGGAAGGCATCTTAACGACGGCTCCTATCTGCGGCGCTGTAACCTGCGTTTTTAAAAAAAGCGGACTGTTGAACAGATCGGTGGTATCAATTTCAAAAATATATTTTGCCGATGGAGCAAACGGATTTGCCGTGTAGGCTTTAAGCGTTACCGTATTGTTGGGAATGATCGCGTATTTGTATGGATAGACCGGAATGATATCGCCGGAATAGATCATTAGCGAAACTTCATCATTCGGAGCCACCAGGTTATTATTATTCTCATCGAGTTCCGTCACTTTATAAAATGGGTCAACCCGTACTTCAAATTTATTCAGTCCGGGCCCGCGTACCGGATCAACGGGCAGCCTGAAGGTCAGCGTGTCTTTGTAATGAATAGAGGGCACTGTATCTGAATACGAAACGGAAGTGCCATCTACAAATGTCCGTTTGATACTTACCACGACACTGTCGTTGGTTGCTTTGCCGATATTTGCCACCACCACATTCACATCAAAAGTTGCCAGGTCGGTAGAAACATAGGAGGGATTAAAAAATACGGAAGAATGGTTCACTGCGAAATCCGGCAGCTTGTTTGCATGAATGACGATGGCCGGGTCACCGTGCAAGGTCATTTCAAGGCATGCGGCATTCATGTATGGATCGGTTGCGGTTCCTTCAACAGCCCCGATCGCTTCCTGGATACATTTCCCGATCGGTTTCCCATAGTTCAATTGCCCGATATTTTTATACAGGTATTTAGTAACCTCGCTGGATTCATATATGGTGCTGGGGCCGGAAGAAGCTAAAAATGCGATAGTCCCTTTCGGGGAAAGCGTAAATATCTCGCTGGAACTTATTCCACCTACAATCGGCTGATGAATATCGCCGGCATAACATCCAATGGCGCAGAAAAAAGGATATTTCCCGTTCGTATTACTGTATTGATCCGGAGGTAAAAGATTAAAATCAAACACCGAAGCGGAGCTGTGACCGAAAAATGCAATAATGGAAACTCCATGATTGATCAGATCCCTGATGGAATCGGAATACGAGATCTGGGTAGGGGAGGAAGAATTTTTCTGGAACGAATGCACATATCCTCCGAAACTGGTATCCTCAATTATGGTTTCCCATTCATGTTCGTAAGCAGCAAGCGCGGTAGTCAGGCTGGAAGTATTGCCGCCCGCCATATGAATAACGTGTTTCATCCATTCATCCGGATCGGGAAGCGGATGCTCGTATTCATTCACCTTATTAAGGTAGGTGGCAACTTCCACATTGTCGGTTGCTGCCAGCCTTCCGATAGGAATGGCCGGTTTCAGTTTGTTTCCGTTTATTCCGTCCACCAACATGTTGTCGCAGGGCGGGTAACCGATGGAAGGAACAAGAGAGTTATTGTAATTCGTTCCATTAGGATCAGAATAGATATTCCTGCAAAGATCAGGTTGAATGGATTTGCCTATAAGAAAAAGGTCCTGCGGTTCGGTAGGAAATTTATCAAGGCAAAATGCAGCAAAGTGGCGGATGGCAAACGGGTGTTTGGGAATTCCCCAGGCAAACTGATCGTAAAGTTCATCCATATCAACCATTAAGGTGTTGTGGCTTCCGCCTAAAATGCCTGCGCGGTAGTTTGCATAGGCGTTGGCGCCGCTCCACAAACTTTTATTCGTAATTATGATATACGCCGAATCGGCTGCGAGAGATAAATAGTTCGTGAAGGTCCCGTTTCCGTGAATAGGTACTATTGCGGAAGGAACTAAATAATTATTTTCTGATTTGATCGTGCAGAATTTTTCAGAACCGGCTGTAGAATTTGCAACAACCACTTTGTAGCTGTTGCCCACTTTCTTGGCAGGCACTCTTGTGTGGCTGGTGAAATCATACAGATAAACTTTAGCACCCATATCATTGACTCCTGTGAAACTGAAGATCGTTTTTGGCTGAGTAGTGTTATCCGGAACAAATAATTCATAATAACTTTTGCTCTCTAAATATTGATTATGTGGATATTTCAATACAACATACGGTACTGTGTTTAGGCTGGAGAAAGCCCAGGGAAGTGCAGTGACCATGATGCCGGTTGCTGATGAAATGCCGAAAGAAGAAGCAGGAAATTTATATTTCTTATCGACTAGGCGGTATCCATCAAAAGCGGTATCATCAAACACCACATAGTTGCCGGAAATACTTTTGTATTTCATTTCCCAATTATGGTTAGGGGTTGCATGGGTGTCGTTATTTGCTCCGATCACAGCCAGTTTCACCTCGACACTGTCTTGTGCTGCTGAATATAAATTGGATGTGTTGAATGTTGCTGTGTAACTGCTCCCCTGATAAAAACCCGTTCCCGACCATCCTTCAGATTCATGGTATTCAGGAAAAGGAATGTTCGTAGTAGTTCTGCGCCCGTAATAATAATTGGTATGGTTCTCAATTATATCTTCTTTCATAAAATAACCGGTGAGCGAATAGGCAATATAATTTGTATCCGGCACATCCACGATCCGGTTGTTGGAAAAAGAATTGTTCCAGGTTAGAAAATAGGCAGAGGTATCATTGAACAGGCTGTAATAGGGATTGGGCTGCCGCACCGGCTGATCGTAGAGGTCGCCTTTGTACAGCATTGTATCCAGCTCGCCGTCGTTCTTCTTTCCGTAGAATTCAATGTAGTCGGAAGAATTTAAAACACCGTCGGCTTCTCCTTTAATGTAAATGTATTGTTCCTTTCCTCTGAAAAAAAGCTGGAAGTTTTTCGGGTTTATTGAAGTAACCGGAATTCCGGCATTGGCAAGAGAGGCTGAATCAAGCCGGTAAACGCCGTTCTGCGCTATGGGGATCTTATAATATTTCTGTGAGAAATCGATCCAGCCATTCCAGTAAGGATCAATTTGTGAAAAACAATAAGTCGAAGAAAAAAAACAAATGGTAAAAAAGAAAATAAATATTTGTAAAGGTTTCTTCATTCAGCTTTTTTTATCTGCTTGTTGATGTCGAATCGCAACGAGAAAATATTTGAATAAAGCGCAACCGACTGGTCGCCGATGTCGGTTCTTGCATAATCAATGCTGATGCGTTTGATCTTTACGCCGACTCCGAAGTTGGGCTCAAGAGTGATCATCTTTTTCCCGGTGACATCTTTCTCCCTTTGGATATTCATAACGCCCCCTCTTAAAAATAACAGGTCCTTATATCCGAACTCAAGTCCTAAATGTGGATCAGCGCTTACTGGATTTCCCTGGAAGAGCACATTTCTCATTCCGTCAAAAGTAAAGTCGGCATTTAATTCTCCCATTAAAGTAAGGTCTTTCATCAGGTTTGTTTTTTTTGAGACGCCAACGATCACCCGGGGTAAAGTAAGTTCAATGGAATTGGCAGGAATGTCATTCCCGGTCATCGTAAAGACTTCTTTCATCTGATCCGAAAGGTTGTAGCTCCAGGCATTGAAGGTAGAAGTGATATCCCTGGCCATCGCTCCGAATTTCCATCCTTTGAGTTCATATTGTGCGCCTGCATCCAGGCCGAATCCCCAGGCGCCGGCGAAATCACCAACAATTCTGCGGATGATCTTTGCGTTTGCCCCAAGATGAAGTCCTTTGATCTTGGAATTGCGGGCATAGGAGACCAGGAATGCATAATCCGCGGCGGAGAACTGTGTGATCTTATCGTAATCCACATTTCCTGCGGCATCAATCAGTTCCGTAGTGTTGGGGATGTTATCAACTCCGAAACGGATAAAGCTCAGGGCGAAAGCGCTGGTGCTGTCTAGTTTCCTTGCTATAGCCCCGTAATCGTATTTAGCAATTCCGGCAAAATATTCCGAATGCATAAGTCCGATCTGCATGTCATTTTTTATTCCGAGAAGCCCTGAAGGATTCCAATATCCGGAAGTTACATCGTTAACGGATGATACACAGGCATTGGACATTCCGAGCGACCTGCCTCCGATCCCGATAGCCAGGAATTCGTTGCTGTATTTCGGGGCCTGTGAAAAAGAGTAGGCGGTTGGCAATAAGCAACATGCAACAATTATTGCAAACGGAAATTTAATTTTTTTCATACTGAGGATAAAGATAAAATTATTTTAGAGGAAACCAACAGCCACGTAACTGATTTTCGACCGGATTATTGTGTATTTCTGACTGAAAAGGGTCGATCATCCGGTTTTTTTCCAGTTTCCTTTCACCGCGTAGATAAAGGCAGAATTGGGAGGGATTTCCTTTTTGAATTTGATCACATAAGAGCAGCCCGACAGATCAAAAATAACATCGTATTCATCCGTTGAATAGGTTTTCGCCCAGCCAGTCGTGCAGAAATGCGGAGTGCTTTTTTTTTGGCCATTCACTTCAACGGTCTGTCCGTTCACTTTCACAGAAATCAACGAATCGTTCAGCGATTCCTGGTAACAACCGGAGACGATCCTTATTTTATCGACCGGTGAATGATCGTGTGCGTAATAAACGGCAGCACGAAGATCAGACCGAAGGGCCACCACGCCTTTGAAATACGCAGGTTCATTCAGCACATATACATGATCGTATTTTAAATATGGAGAATAGTTTTTTATAAGCTGATGGCAATATTCGTTGCTTGAATGCCAAAGGGAAATAGTGCCGTATAGAAAGATCCAGCCTGCAGCGGCATACAAAGAAATTATGGGGACGGCAAACTTTCCAGGCAAAGTAAATATTCCAAATGAAATAAAAATGTAAAAGAATGCAGAAGCAATGTAGCCGTAACGGTCGGGGTAATCATAGCTCAGAAAACTGGAATCAAGCGGCAGGGCGGGAAGAAGGGAGACAACAAAACAAAGGATAGACACGCTCAATAGATACCCGGTTTCTTTTTTTGCCTTCAGAAGGTGCCGAAGAATAAAAAAAAGTAAAGCCGAGCCGGAACAGAACAAAAGAATTATATATAAATTATTTTTAGAAAGTATTCTCAAGAAACTATTCATGGATTCATTAGGCAAGTAGCGGTAAAGAAGAAAAAATTTGGCAAAATATTTTATCAATGTTTTTATATAGCCGGATGATCCGGTAATGTGTTCAATTGTTCCTCCGTGCCAGAACCAGTGGCCCATATATAATTTTGTGAAAACGAATAACGCCAGGATAAAACCAGCCTGGATGGAAATAATCCTTGTAAAAAATAAATTGGAAGAGGCGGTGGTTTTAGTCAGAAATTTATAAGTGAAATAAAGTAAAATATATATTGCCGGAATCACAAGCGCCGTTTCATTTGAAAACAAAGCAATTAAAAACAGGAGATGCAGAAAGTATAGTTTTTTTGCAGTTGGTTTTTCGAGATAAAGCAGAAAAAGAAAAATTCCGGCAAATACATTTAATGAATGGAACAGCCATCGCGCGCCGACCGTTCCCCAAAGCACCGTTTCTGCCTGGTAAGGAGACAGTAAAAACAAAACGGCAGAAAAAAATGCCGAAAGAAATTTTAATTGTGGCGAAAAGACGTTTGTCAGTCTTTTGGCGATCAAAAAAATTATAAATGAATTGGTAATATGCAAAAGAAGGCAAGTGAGCACCCATCCCGCAGGAGAAGCGCCTAGCAGAAGGTAAAGAAGATAAAGAAAAGGTAATCCAGAAAGATAAGGAGCCGCACTGCGGGCGCTTTCAAGAAACCCGGCAGCAAATCCCTTATCGAAAAAATAAAACTGTGTGTAATTATCGGCAGGAATGAAAATGTCAAAACAGTTCCTGTAGGCAATAAAACCGACAGCGGTTAAAAGGATGAGTGCCAGTAAATTTTCTCTTCTCATTGTTCCCCAGTTGTCGGTTTTGCTTTCCGCCATTGATCGCCGGCAATGTAAACAAGAATCGGGTTTGAAATTCCGGGTTCAAACCGCAATGTATAGGACGCACAATCGCTGCCGGGCTTTACGGAATAATCTTTTGTTGAATAGGATTTTATCCATATTCCATGATGAAGGAACTTTGGCGATGAAGAATTGGCTGCCTGAACCAGGAATTCATTAGCTGATTGCTGAGTGAAAAGAACAGAATCATGTTCGGAGCTGACAAAAAACCCTGCAATCACATCCACTCTTTCAAACAGGTCTTCATTCTTTTTCAAAAAGAAATAATCGCTGAACCCGTTTCGGAAATTTAAGATCCAGTTGTAGTTATCAGGCATGTTCAATACATATATTTTTTGATTCGTTTTAATCAGAGGTGAGAAATTATTGATCAGCCGCTTGCAATACGCATCCGCTTTGATCCAAAGAGGGACGGTTTGCGTTAAGCAAAAAACAGAAATCACAACCAGCATGGAGTTCGCAAAAACAGAGATCTTCCCGAATAATAAATAAATAAAAAGAACGATAAAAAGATAAAATAAAACCGATGGAAGATATCCGTATCGGTCAGAGATCACTGCTCCAACAAAGGAAGTATCGAGATTGATCACAGGAAGAAGAGATATTAAAAAGATGCCCATTAAGATCAGCAGCGCAAAAGAACCTTCACGGTTTTTCTTGAAGAGACGATAAAATAAGATTCCAAGTAAAACAATTGAAATCGAGATCAGGAACAAGGCCGTCAACTTGTTGTTTATATCTATGTGAAGAAAGGAGTGGAGAAAATCACTTCTGGAAGCCGGGAGGTATCGGTAGAAGAGAAAAAATTTTGCAACGTATTTTACATAATTGGTCATCATCAGCGGAATGGAGAATAGCAAATGTGTGGAAGCGCCGTAATGCAAGATCCAGGATCCAAGCCATATTTTGCATGCCAGAAAATAAGAAGCAATGATGGCCCATTGAGGGATAAAAACATGGGTGGCAAACCTTTTCAGTGGTAACGCATTGGATCCTGTTAGCCGGAAGAAGACAAAAAAGAAAATACTTGCCAATGGAAAAGTCAGCGTAGATTCAAACGAAAGAATAGCAAGAATGAATGATCCGTGTAATAGGATAAAATGTTTTTTGGACGGCTCCGAATGATATTTTGTTAAAAAATAAAATGAAAGAATGAATAAGCCGGTTGCAATATGATAATTGAACATGCGAGGGGCCCACAGAATCACTTCGGTCTGGAAAGGAGAGAGCAGGAACAGCAATGAGGAGAACAGGCTGAGCTGCAAAGCGTGTTTTATTCCGGCTTTTTGAAAAAAATATTTCCCGGCAATGTGGAGAAGGAATGCATTGTTAACATGAAGCAGGAGGGATGTAAAGATCCACCAGGAGCCATTTGTTCCGATAAGTTTGTATAGAATAAATATTATTGAATCAGCGAATGGAGCCATTCCCACATCATAAAAATTATGGAACAAGCCGGCCGCTCCGAATTTCTGGAACGTCATCAGCAGCGGATACGAATCGGTGGGAATATCAATTCCGAAACAGTTCCGGTAGGCAATAAATGCAGCAGCGGCTAAACCCAGGAAGACGAAGATTTTTTCCTTCATGATAATGAAATCAAAGGTAGGAAAACAACGGCCTGATTCGTAATTCGTATATTCGTACCCATTCGTTTTTCGATGATCAAGAGAAACATTCCCAACTTTCTTACGCTTTGCAATTTGCTTTGCGGATGCGTTGCGATTGTCTATGCTTTCAAGGGAAATTTAATTTTCAGCGCTTACTTGGTCGGCATCGCAGGTGTTTTTGATTTCATGGACGGAATGGCGGCGCGTATACTTAAAGCGTATTCGGAGATTGGCAAACAGCTCGATTCGCTGGCGGATATGGTTTCGTTCGGAGTTTTACCCGGCGCGGTTATGTTCAATATGATCCAGCATGCTGTCAATTTGACTTCCGCAGAACATACCATTTCAACAAACCCTTTATTGCTGTTGCCTTATTCAGGATTTTTGATCACTGTTTTTTCTGCAATACGTCTTGCGAAGTTCAACATCGATACCCGGCAGACCGATTCTTTCATCGGGCTTCCAACTCCCGCAAATACATTCTTCATTGTTTCCATTCCGCTGATTGTGCATTTTAATTCTTTTGGTGAATCTTTTGATCGGATCATTCTTAATCCTTATTTCCTTATTTCCTTATCCCTTATCTCCTCATTCCTCCTCGTGGCCCCGGTTCCGCTTTTTGCACTCAAGTTCAAAAATTTTACCTGGGCAGATAATAAAGTACGCTTCATTTTCCTGGCACTTGCACTTATCCTGTTGATCGTATTCCGGTTCGCAGGTATTCCTTTAATTATAATTTTGTACATCAGTTTATCTGTAATAAATAATTTAATATCAAAAAAGATCCCTGCTAATTACGAATAAACGAATTACGAATCACTTCGTAATAAATAATTCGTAATTCGCGGACATTCGTAATTCGTAGTACTATGAAATTCAAAGCAGAAATAAACGTAATGCCGCTCAAGGCGCTTCTCGATCCGCAGGGAAAAGCAGTAACCGGAAGTATGAAAAATATCGGATTGCAGGAAATTCTGAACGTGCGCATCGGCAAGCATATTTCCTTAGAGATCGAATCAACAACAAAAGAAGCCGCTCAAAAAAAGGTGGAAGAAGCCTGCAAAAAACTCCTTGCCAATCCCATTATGGAGTATTTTGAGTTTACGATAGAAGAAAGCAAGTAGTTTACTTGCGGACTCCTTCTTTATTTCTTATTCTTGCATAGTAAGAATAGATGCCGAAACCGCCGAAATAAATTCGGGGCAGGTATTGGGTATGACTGTTCCGGCTGACAGGTAGCGTGTCAATCTAATTTCAGCACCGCCATAAACGCGCTCTGGGGAATCTCCACGTTGCCGATCTGTTTCATTTTCTTTTTTCCCTCTTTCTGTTTCTCCAGGAGTTTTCGTTTACGGGAAATATCACCGCCGTAACATTTTGCCGTAACATCCTTCCGCATAGCGGAAAGTGTTTCGCGGGCAACGATCTTTGCGCCGATGGCTGCCTGGATCGCGATCTGGAATTGCTGCCGGGGGATCAGTTCTTTCAGCTTTTCGCAGATCTTTCGTCCGAAATCATGCGCGTGGCTTTTATGGATCAGCGCGGAGAGGGCATCAACCTGGTCGCCGTTCACAAGAATATCCAGCTTTACCAGTTCTGATTCGCGGAAATCGATCGGGTGATAATCAAAAGAAGCATATCCTTTTGAAATGCTTTTCAGCTTGTCGTAAAAATCAAAGATCACTTCACCCAGCGGTAGTTCAAAGGTCAGTTCAACCCGATCGGTGGTGATGTATACCTGATTTTTTATCACGCCTCTTTTTCCCATGCAAAGGCTCATGATATTTCCAACAAATTCTACTTTGGTAATGATGTTCGCGATGATGTACGGCTCTTCCACTTTTTCCATCTGTGTAGGATCGGGCATCTCGGACGGATTATTAATGATCCGCATCACGCCCTTCGTGTCATACAATTTATAGCTTACGTTCGGAACGGTAGTGATCACATTCATGTTGAACTCGCGGTCCAGGCGCTCCTGTACAATTTCCATGTGAAGCAATCCAAGGAATCCGCAGCGGAAACCAAAACCCAGCGCGGCAGAACTTTCCGGCACCCACGTAAGGGAGGCATCGTTGAGTTGTAATTTTTCCATTGCATCGCGGAGTTCAGGAAAATCATCCGTGCTCACAGGATAAATTCCGGCGTACACCATCGGCTTCACATCTTCAAATCCCTGGATCGGCTCGGCGGGATTGGAAATAAGCGTGATCGTATCGCCCACCTTTACTTCGCTGGCCTGCTTGATCCCGGAAATAACGTATCCTACATTTCCTGTTTCGATAACGTCTTTGGGAGTTTGTTTTAATTTAAAGATCCCAACTTCTTCAGCAAAATATTCTTTCCCGGTAGCAGCGAATTTTATTTTATCTCCTTTTTTTATTTCCCCGTTGAACACCCGGAAGTAAGCGACAATTCCCCTGAACGTGTTGAACATAGAATCAAAAATAAGCGCCTGCAGGGGAGCATCTGTTTTTCCTTTCGGCGGCGGGATCCTTTCAACGATGGCTTTCAAAATTTCATCCACACCTTCACCCGTTCTTCCGCTTGCCTTCATGATATCTTCGTGCTTGCAGCCGATGATGTCCACCATCTGGTCGGCGACTTCCTCCGGCTTGGCGGCATCCATATCGATCTTGTTCATCACCGGAATAATTTCCAGGTTGTTGTTCAACGCCAGGTACATGTTGGAAATGGTCTGCGCCTGGATTCCCTGGGACGCATCGACCAAAAGCAACGCGCCCTCACAGGCAGCGATGGCGCGGGAAACTTCATAGGAGAAATCCACGTGGCCGGGCGTATCAATTAAGTTGAGATAATAGTTCTCTCCCTTGTAAGAATATTCCATCTGGATCGCATGGCTCTTGATGGTGATGCCTCGCTCGCGTTCAATATCCATGTCATCCAGCACCTGCGCCATCATATCGCGCTTGTTGATGGTCTTGGTAATTTCAAGCAAACGGTCAGCCAGTGTGCTTTTTCCATGGTCAATATGGGCAATGATGCAGAAGTTGCGTATGTTTTTTTGCTCGAGTGCCATTTGGGGTGCGAAAGTAACTAAAAAAAGGGAAGCAGATTCAAACGGAGACAGACAGATTCAGACGGATCATCAGGATTCGCGCAAAAGAAGTTTAGAAGTAAAATCTGCCAGCACTTTCTTTTTGTCAGCAGGTGCTGAAATTTTTTCAAGCGAGGCGACCGCTTTCTTGTGGAATAAATTAATTTCTCTTTCTGTGATCTCCTTCACCTTTACAAAATCATAAATGCTTTTCACTCCATGAATTTTCTCGGCAATGTCTTTTTCTTCTTTCGGAACGAACGATAACCATTGTTCCAGTTCTTCTTTCTTGTACCGGTTAATGGCCGAGAGTTCAATGGCCTTGATCAGGAGATACGTTTTTTTGTTGGCGATGATATCTCCGCCGCTTTGCTTACCGAATTTCTTTTCATTTCCGTAAACATCCAGCAGGTCGTCCTGCAGCTGAAAGGCCATTCCTGTATTGTAACCGAATTCATTCATCAGCTCCGCATTGTTTTTATCCGCACCGCCAAGCAGCGCGCCGATCTTCATGCTGGCAGCGATCAATGCGGCGGTTTTCAACCCGATCATTTCAAAATACTGAGCAACAGAAATTGTTTTAACTTTTTCATAATTCAGGTCCCATTGCTGGCCTTCGCAGACCTTCACCGCCATTTCGCTGAAGACAGGAAGGATCCGTTCGGCTATCTTGCTTTTTTGCACCAGTTGGTAGGCTTTCACGAGCATTACATCGCCGCTGAGAATGGCCGTGGAGGAATTCCATTTCTGGTGTACTGTAGGATGATTTCTCCGCATCGGTGCGTTGTCCATGATGTCATCATGCACCAGCGAAAAATTATGAAAGAGCTCAAGGGCAAGCGCGGCAGCAACCGCTTCTTCTGTTCTTCCCCCATAAATATCGCAGGCAAGTAAAACAAACAGCGGACGGATCCTTTTTCCACCCATGTCAAACATATAACGGATGGGTTCATAGAGTTCGGAAGGAGGCAGAGAATAGTCAGCAGAAAGTTTTTCTATTTCTTCTTTTATGGTATGCTGGAATTTTTCAATCACACAAAATGAATTAATCTTTTTCCTGTGAGCGGAAATCACTCAGTATATAACGTGTATCGGCAAGAATTTTTTTCAACCCATCTTCAAGGGGAATAAAATTTTTGTTGAGGAGCTGTTTCATTTTAGTCGCATCGGGCTGCCTGCGTGTCATGTCGCCTTCAGCGAGCGGCGGGAGATGGACAATTTTTGATTTTGATCCTGTAAGGCGGACGATGGTTTTGGCCAGATCAAGAATGGTCATTTCAATATCGCTTCCGATATTCACTACATCGTCAATGAACAGATTCTTATAGAAGGCATTTGTGGTTGCTTCTATGTTATCGTTAACATAGCAAAAAGTGCGGGTCTGACTGCCATCTCCAAAAACGCCAATGTCTGTATTTGTCAACGCGCGGTTGATGAATTTTGAAATAACAAAATCCTTGCTTTGTTTTGGTCCGTATGTATTGAAGAAACGGAATACTGTAAAGTCAAGCCCGAATTCTTTTTTATACGCCTTCAGATAGGCTTCGCCGATATTTTTCACAATGGCATAAGGAAGGCGTGAATTTAACGGGGTAGTTTCTTCGTGCTGTGGAAGTTCAACCGGTTCGCCGTATACTTCGGAAGAAGAAGAATAGTAAACTCTTTTTACTCCTGTACTTTTAGAAAGGTTCAGAATATTTTTTATTCCTGAAACGTCGTTAAGCACTTTCACCGGGTTATCGAGTGTGCGTTTTACGCCGACCAGGGCAGCATAATGAAATACATAATCGGGCTGGAAAGAAAAAAAAATGTTGGAAATGTCTTCGAATACATTTACATCGGCTTTGATAAACCGGATATTGTCGTGTTTGGACTGAGGAATTTTTTCAATACTGCCTGTGGAAAGGTCATCTACAATGACAATATGATTCTCCGCGTTCTCAGAAAGTTTTTCTGCAAGGCAGCTTGCAATAAAACCGGCTCCGCCTGTGATTAAGATCTTTTTCATTCCTCCGTTAGCTTTACAAGATAATTTCCATAGCCGCTTTTCATTAATGGTTCGGCAATTTTTTTCAATTGCGATTTATTGATAAAACCCATCCGGAAAGCGACTTCTTCTATACACCCGATCTTCAGGTCCTGCCGCTCTTCGATCACTTGTACGAACTGGCTGGCCTGCATGAGCGAAGAAAAGGTTCCGGTATCGAGCCAGGCGGTTCCCCGGTCAAGGATTCCTACTTTAAGTTTCCCTTTTTTCAGGTATTCTTTATTCACATCCGTTATTTCATATTCCCCGCGGGCGCTGGGTTTTAGATTTTTAGCAACCTCAACTACTGAATTGTCATAAAAATATAAACCGGGAACCGCATAATGCGATTTGGGTTCTTTTGGTTTTTCCTCTATGGAAATGGCCTTTCCTGTTTTATCAAATTCCACCACGCCGTACCGCTCGGGATCGGAAACGTGATAAGCGAACACAACACCTCCCTGAGGGTTTTGGTGTTGTTTCAGCAATCTCCCAAGCCCGGAGCCATAAAAAATATTATCGCCGAGTATCAGCGCAGCCGGATCTTTACCGATGAATTTTTCGCCGATCACAAAAGCCTGTGCCAGCCCGTTGGGAATTTTCTGTTCCGCATAAGAAAATTTACAGCCGAGACTTTTTCCATCACCCAATAATTTTTGAAAACTGGGCAGGTCGTGCGGTGTGGAAATGATCAGCACCTCGTTTATTCCGGCCATCATGAGAACCGAAAGCGGGTAATAGATCATGGGTTTGTCATAAACCGGCATCAGCTGTTTGCTGACAGCGAGTGTGAGCGGATGAAGCCGCGTGCCTGAACCTCCTGCTAAAATAATTCCTTTCATGGGTGCGAATAACGAATTGGTAACGAATTTACGAATAAAGAAATTTCAAGCTCTACTTTTTTTCTTCTTCTTCCTCTTCTTCTTCCTCCTCCACTTCGATCAGCGGTTTTTCAAGGATGTCTTTTGTGGCAATGCGTTTTTCCAGTGAAAGTAGAATGGAAGGAAGCAAAAGAAGATTGGTGGTGAGCGAAACAAGAAGCGTAATGGAGATCAGAATTCCCATCGCTACCGTTCCGCCGAAAGTGGAAGCGGCAAAAATGGAAAAACCGAAAAATAAAATAGTGTTGGTATAGATCATACTGGTTCCGAGTTCATGAACGGTCCTTGAAATGGCTTTTGACCGGTCTTCATGCAGTTTGCGAAGCTGGTGCCTGTATTCTGTCAGGATGTATATGGTACCGTCAGAAGCAATACCAAAGGCAATACTGAAGATCAGGATCGTGCTCGGCTTGAACGGGATTCCGGCAAAGCCCATGATCCCTGCCGTGATGGCCAGCGGGATCAGGCAGGGAAGTTTTGACAAAACAATGATCCATACGGAACGGAACAGGACGATTCCTATAATCAGAATTAATCCGATGGCGATCAGCAAGCTGATAAAAAGATGATGAAAGAGATAGGCATTGCTTTTCATGAATACCTGGCTGAGACCGGTGAGGGACACATGGTATTTCAGGCTGTCAGCAGACCATGCATTGGCCTCGTGGTTATAATTGAAAATAGAATCTACACGAGGCCGGATTTCGTTAATTAGTTTCTGCAGTGAATCTGTACCTACATCAGCCATCTGGTAACTTACGCGGGTAAACTGTTTCGTGCTGTCCATAAATGCAGTCAGCTTATTTTCTTTCCCCTTGATGGTTTGCGTGTAGTCGCGGAGCTTTGCCAGGTCCATAGCACCGGGAAGCACTTTATATTTTTTCGGATCCCCATCACTATAGGCCTGGTAAGCGAATTTCAGACCTTCCACAACAGAGAGCGGTTTTGAGAAAGCGCCGTATTTTTTGATCATGCGCTGCAGCGACTGGATCTTATATAAAGTGGCAATGGCAGAACCGCCGCGGTCGGCAAATACCCCATTTGGTTTTTTCGTATCAATATTGATCTCAAAGGGCATCACTCCGTGAAAATTTCGTTCAAAGAAATGAAGGTGTTCATACACAGGGTCTTTTTTGGGAAGGTCATCCACCAGGTAGCCGATGACTTTTATTTTCATCATGCCGAAAATGGAAACCGCAGTAACAATTGCAATCGTAATATAAATGGCAGGCCGGTGATGGTGAACCAGGTTATCCACCACACCCATGATGCGTGAAATGAATTTGTTCTGCAAATGTTTTGTATAGCGCGGAGCTGGGGCAGGCAGGTAGCTGTAAAAGATGGGAAGAAGAATGTGTGCGATAACATAAGTAGACATCACATTGAGCGCTGCCACAATTCCGAATTCAACAAGGAGCGAACTGTTGGTGAAATAAAAAACGCCGAAACCGATGGCGGTGGTCACGTTGGCGAGAAAATTCGACATCGCCACTTTTTGTACTGCCCGGGCGAGGGCTTTCATTTTATTTCCGTGGCGCACCAGTTCTTCCTGGTACTTGTTGATGATGAAAATGCAATTGGGTACGCCGATGACCAGGATCAGCGGAGGGATCAGGCCCGAAAGAATGGTGATCTTATAGCCAAAGAGTTCCAGGGTTCCCACTGAAATCACAACGCCCACCAGGCAGACAAGGATTGAAAAGACAACCGCAAGGTAGGAGCGGAAAAAAAGAAAAAGAATAATGGAAGTAACAGCGATCGCCAGCAGAAGGAAGAGCACCATTTCGCTGGAAACTTTTTTCATGAATACCGTACGTATATACGGCATTCCCGAATAATGTATGGATATGTTATTTTCTTTCGCGAATTCATCACCCAGTTTTTGAATATCCTGTGCGATCGTGATCCGGTCCTTTGAATTCAGATGCTGCTTGTCGAACGTGATGGCCATGAGCGTGGCATTGGAATCGGAATTAAAGATCAGGCCTTCATAAAATGGCAGCGACTGGATAATCCGATGAATGCTGTCCAGATCGGCCTGTGTTGTTGGCTTTGCTTTCAGCAGCGGAACGAAATCGAATTTGCTCAGGCTGTCGTTGCGTTTGATATTGTAGAGCGTGCCGGCCGAAAGCACATCCTTGATCCCGGCAATGGATTTTATCTTTTCACCGAGATCGTACCATCCGTTGAATTTTTTCAGCGTAAAGAAATCCTTGTCGCTGAAGCCCAGCACCATTACGCTTCCATCCTCGCCGTACAACTGCTTGAACTTTTCATATTCAATATTAGCCGTGTCTTTAACGGGTAATGTGCGTGCGTAGGAGTAAGAAAGTTCGGTTTTGGATGCGCGCCAGCCGAAAAATACTGTCACCAGTCCTAACCCGATGAGAAAGGAAAGCCTGTTCCTTAAAATTATAGTGCTAAACCGCTGCCACATAGGCTGCGAAGATACAAAAGTGGATTAGTTGATAGGATTTAACTTAGTGTTTCTTAGTGTTCGGAGTGTCTTAGTGGTAAAAAATTTCACCACTAACCACTCAGGCCACGAAAGTGCACTAAGAGTTCCATCAATAAATCATAAGTTGTTTTCGTACTTTCGTATTTATAGATGAACATTGCAGACAAAAAGAACCTCGTTTTCAAAGTTACTTTCCGAAGAGTAATAAATGCCGGCAAGGTCCTGGCCGGATATTATTTTTCAAAATGGACAAAGAAGCCGTACCAATGGGGAATGCCCGTCAGCATTGCCATTGAGCCGACCACGAGTTGCAATTTGCGCTGCCCCGAATGCCCGAGCGGACTTCGCAGCTTCTCACGGCCGACCGGAATGCTCGAAGAATCTTTTTTCCGGAAGATCATCGACGAACTGTACAAAGATATTTTTTACCTCACTTTTTATTTCCAGGGAGAACCGTACCTGAACCCGAAGTTCCTGGAGATGGTGAAATACGCTTCGGAAAAAAATATTTACACGGCTACTTCCACCAACGCACATTACCTGGATGATGCAAATGCAAAAGCAACTGTAGAGTCAGGTTTGGACCGGTTAATAATTTCTGTTGACGGAACCACGCAGGAATCATATCAATCGTACCGCATCGGAGGCGACCTGCAAAAAGTAATTGACGGAACAAAGAATATTCTGAAGTGGAAAAAAGAACTACGATCAAAAACGCCGCACGTGATCTTTCAGTTCGTGGTCTTCCGCCAGAACGAGAACGAAGTGGAAGAAATAAAAAAACTCGGCAAGCAATTAGGCGTTGATGAAGTAAAGATCAAAACAGCGCAGATATACGATTATACTCAAGGCAATGACAGAATTCCGATAAATGAAAAATTCTCACGGTATAAGAAAACCAATTCTCAATTCTCAATTCTCAATTCTCAATTACTCGGTTGCTGGAAAATGTGGAACAGTTGCGTCATCACCTGGGACGGCAATGTAGTTCCCTGCTGTTTTGACAAGGATGCAAAGCATCAGCTGGGAAATTTACAGGAGAAAACATTTAAAGAGATATGGCAAAACGATTCGTATAAAAAATTCCGCACTTCGCTTTTGAAATCCCGAAAAGAAATTGATATTTGCCGGAATTGTTCCGAAGGAATTAATGTATTTCTTTAAAATTATATCACCATGAAAAAACATTTTCTCATCATTGCCTATTGCTTATTGCCTATTGCCTACTCATTCACGCAACCTACAACCTGGTCTCCCCGCGGCATCGGCGGCGGCGGCGCATTGTTCTCGCCCAGTATCAATCCCGGCAACAACAACGAATATTACATCGCTTGCGATATGAGCGAACTGTTTCACACTACGGATTTCGGACTTACTTATTCTCAACTGAACTTTTCACAGTTCGTCGGCGGACATAATTCTAAAATGTGTTTTACTTCCACCACAAATCTTTTGTACAGCATCAGCTATCCCGATCCTGCTCAGGTTGCACTTCCTGTGAAAAGCACGGACAACGGAGTAACCTGGACTCCGCTCGCGGGAAATCCGGATGCGACATCCGATATTTATACGATTGATGTGGATTATAATAACGGCCAGCGTGTGATCATTTCGTTCTATGGGGAAATTTATTTTTCCAGCAACGGCGGAACCACCTTTACGCTCATTCATACGGCGCTGAATTCCGGAAGCGGAAATATTGTCGGCGGAGTTTTCTGGGATGGGAATAATATTTACATCGGAACAAATGACGGCGTTCTGGTCTCTGCTAATGGAGGAACATCATGGATCACCGCCACGATCACCGGAATTCCGGCTGCGGAAGCGATCTTTTCTTTCACCGGCGCGAAGGTCGGAGCCACGACCCGCTTTTTCTGTACCACTGGAACCGCAGCGAATATGTATGTTGGTTTGGTAGGCAGCGATTACAACGGTTTCCTCGCCGGCGTTTATTCCTGCGATTACGGAACTACGCAATGGGTTTCGAAGATGAGCGGCGTTACATTAGGAACAGATTATATCATGTACGTCGACATGGCGCAAAATGACATCACCACGGCTTATCTCGCAGGAAGCGATGCGAATGGATATCCGAACATTATGAAAACCGCGAATGCCGGAACTTCGTGGACACACACCTTCAACACGGCAAACAATCTGAACATCATCACCGGCTGGAGCGGAACAGGCGGCGACAAAGATTGGAGCTGGGGAGAATGCCCGTTTGGTTTTGATGTAGCTGCAAATAATAAAGAGGAAGTGATCTTCGGAGATTTTGGATTTTGCCATAAAACAAACGACGGAGGGAGCACCTGGAAACAGGCGTATGTGAATACTTCAAACGAGCATCCTGCCAATGCACTGACGCCTAAAAAACAAAACTATAACAGTATTGGTATGGAGAATACGACTTGCTGGCAGGTGTCGTGGGCGAATGCATCAACAATGTGGGCAAGTTACTCTGACATAGGAGGAATCCGTTCCACCGACGGAGGAAATGCATGGTCGTTCAACTATACCGGAAATTCTGTGAACTCAACGTACCGGGTGGCGATAGGCACAAACGGAACAATGTACGCCGGAACTTCCAACATTCACGACATGTACCAAAGCACGCGTTTGGCAGATGCGCAACTGGATGCTGCCGATGCAAATGGAAAAATTGTTTACTCAACAGATAATGGATTAACATGGACGCAGCTGCATTCTTTCGGTCACCCGGTGTTTTGGGTGGCGCTCGATCCGAACAATACGAACCGCGCGTATGCAAGTGTGATCAATCATGCAGGATCGGGAGTGGCAGGCGGTGTTTATCGCTGCGATAACTTAAGTTCATTGGCAACTTCCACATGGACGCTGACACCAACTCCTCCGCGAACGGAAGGACACCCGGCTTGTCTCACTGTTCTCAATGATGGAAAATTAGTTGCTACATTTTCGGGCAGGCGCACTACGGTTTTCACGCAAAGCTCCGGATGTTATATTTATAACCCGGCAACAAATTCCTGGACGGATGTTTCCGATGCAGGAATGGATTACTGGACAAAAGATATTGTAGTTGATCCGAACGATGCAACGCAAAATACCTGGTACGCTGGCGTTTTCAGCGGATGGGGAAGTATTCCTCAAAACCTGGGCGGCTTGTACAAAACCACCAACCGCGGAACCTCATGGACCAAACTTACGGGAACAACGTTGGACAGGGTAACTTCCTGCACGTTCAATCCTGCTAACGCAAATCAAATTTATCTGACCACCGAAACACAGGGATTATGGATGAGCAGTAATATCAATTCCGGCACGCCAACTTTTTCAAACGTCAGCAATTATCCATTCCGCCAGCCGGAACGGGTTTACTTTAATCCTTTCAACACAAATGAGATCTGGGTTTCCAGTTTTGGGAACGGAATGAAGATGGGACTTATGAATCCAATGGGTGTTGCTGAATTTTCTCAGGAAAAAATTTCTGTGTATCCGAACCCTTTTAGCGAAACCGCTATTCTACGAATTACGAATTCGAACGAATTACGAATTGATGATATAAAATTTTTTGATGTGATGGGGAAACAACTGTATCCTGAAGTTATTCGTAATTCGGATTCATTCGTAATTGGTAGTGGAAATCTTCCCAATGGAATTTACTTCGTAAAAATCGGAAACGCTGTCAAAAAAATAATAATTCAGAAATAAATTTTGGGCTCTGGCTCCCTCCCCTTTGGGGAGGGTAGGGGTGGGGCCTCTTAGACAGTAAGGATCTCCTTCTCCTTCTGCTCCAGGTGCTTGTCTACTTTCATAATATACGAATCGGTAAGCTCCTGGATTTTTGCTTCCGCTTCTTTTGTTTCATCCAGCGTAAGAGTCGGCTTAGTTATTTTTTTTACGGCTTCATTTCCTTCCTGGCGTGCTTTACGTATGCCCACTTTTGCATTCTCGCCTTCTGATTTTGCTTTCTTTACAAGGTCTTTTCTCCTGTCTTCCGTAAGGGCAGGTACATTGATGATGACTGTATTTCCGTTGTTACCCGGGTTAAATCCGAGATTGGCTGCCTGAATGGCTTTTTGTATCGGCTCGATCATGCTTTTTTCCCATGGCTGGATCATCAGCGAACGAGCATCCGGCGTGCTCACATTGGCCACCTGGTTGAGCGGCGTCATGTTTCCATAATAATCCACCCGGACACCTTCCAGCATACTGGGGTTGGCCCGGCCGGTTCTCACTTTGGTGAGTTCGTTTTCAAGATGGGAGATGGCTTTGTCCATCTTTTCTTTTGTGGTGTCTATTGCAAATTGTGCATTCGGATTCATGACTATATGTATTACGAATTTCAGCGAATATACAAAATCCGCTTTTTACGGATTCACGATTTTCAAATGGAATAAGCCGCGCCTTACTTGCCCAGGCGAATGCCTTCTTTCTGAAACTCAGCCATTCGCCTTTGGTTAATTGTTGAATTTCCCCGTGAAGATTTTTCCATAAAGTCGAAGGGACTGACGGTATGATAAATTTTTTCACAGCCAAACGCTGATAGCAAATGGTCAGCCGTAAACTCAACATGCTTGCACATCAGTTCGTCATTCATTCCGATGAGTTTTACAGGGATTGCATCGCGAATAAAACCGCATTCAGCAGTAACAGCGCTGGTAATTATTTCAGTTGCTTTTTCTTTAGTCAATTGATTTTTCAATTTGGAATAAAGCAGGCAGGCGAAATCGGAGTGTAGTTTTTCATCTCTTGAAATGAGGTCGTTGGCATAACTCAAACCCGCCATCAGCCCGTTCTTCTTCAGCCAGAAAATGGCGCAGGAACTTCCGGAAAAGAAAATACTTTCTACGGCAGCAAAGGCAACAAGGCGTTCAGCAAAACTTCCGCTGCGGATGAATTTCAAGGCCCATTCCGCTTTTTTTCCAACGGAAGGAATTGTTTCAACGGAATGCAGCAGACGGTCTTTTTCTTTCGGATCTTTTATATAGCTGTCTATTAATAAGGAATACGTTTCAGAATGAATATTTTCAGTCATGATCTGAAATGCGTAAAAGGAACGTGCTTCCGGCCATTGCACTTCGTGAAGGAAGTTAACCGCCAGGTTTTCATTAACGATACCGTCGCTGGCCGCGAAGAATCCCAGCACGTGTTTAATAAAATGCTTTTCATCACTGGTGAGTTTGTTCTCCCAGTCACGGAAGTCAGCAGAAAGATCGATTTCTTCTGCCGTCCAGAAACTGGCTTCTGCTTTCTTGTACAGGTCCCACAGATCCTGGTGCTGGATCGGGAATACTACGAATCGGTCTTTATTTTCCTGAAGGATGGGTTCAGCGGATGGGTTCATAGAAGAATTAATTAGTTCTGAATACCTGCAAAGGTTTCAAAAAACTAATTTGTTTTGAAAATTTTACATCCAACTTTTACGCTTAGTTATGAACAAAAAGAGAATGCTTCTGAAAACTTTTCGAATGAACTAATTGTTTAATGAATACATCTTTCCGGGAAGTGATTTTACGGTGCCTGAGAATTCCAGGTTGAGCAGAACGGCGGCGGCGCGGCTCATTGTCAATTGTGAAGCGAGGCATAGATCGTCTATATGGATCTTGTCTTTTTCTTTCAGCAGGCTGACAAGCGTTTCTTCTTCAGGAGAAAGATGGGCAAAGAGCCTTGCCTGAACCGGTTTGGGTTTCTTACTCTCCACATCCCAGTTCATTGCCTTGATCACATCGTCTGCCGACTGGATCAGCATGGCTTTGTTGGCTTTGATGAACAGGTTGCAGCCTTCTGAAGAAGGATCATCCATTCTGCCCGGAACGGCAAATACATCACGGTTGTACGAGTTGGCAATTTCAGCGGTGATCAATGCCCCGCTTTTCACCGAAGCTTCAATAACGATCGTGGCATCGGCCATTCCGGCCACGATCCGGTTTCGCTTCGGAAAATATTCAGGTGCCATCTTTGTTTTACTCAGGAATTCCGTCAGCAATCCGCCGTTCCTGATCATTTTTTCTGACGTGCCGGTATGCTCGCCTGGGTAGAGGAGATCAAGTCCGTGTGCAAGAACACCAACGGTAGTCAAATTATTTTTCAGGGATGAACGGTGCGCTAGGATATCAATTCCGTAAGCAAGTCCGCTAGTGATCATCACGTTGTACGGAGCAAGCGATTCAACGATCTGTTCGCATATCTTTCTCCCGTATTCCGTTGATTTCCGTGACCCGACGATGCTTACAATTTTTTCAGTGTTCAGGTTCATTTTCCCTTTTGCGTACAGCATTATCGGCGAATCATCGCATTGTTTTAGGCGGGAAGGATAATTTGTATCCGTAAAGAAAAGAGGGGTGATCCCTTCTTTCTGAATGAAGGCTATTTCTTCTTCCGCTCTTGATAAAGCATCTTTAAGGACATCCCCTTTCGAAATAGTGGCAGCAGTGAGGCTGCCGATACCGGGAATTCTTTCCAGTCGGGTTCGCTTTTCTTTAAAAACAGCTTCCGCACTGCCGCAATAAGCAACCAGGTTTTTGGCGGTCACATCCCCAACGCCCGGCAGGAGGGTTATACCTATGTTATATAAGAGCGTTTCCGGCATGTTTCCTTCTTTGATCTCTTTTTATACTTTTGTATAACAAACTCACTACTTATTACGAACTCACGAATTACGAATGGTAACCTTTTTGGTTTTTAATTCGTAAGTAGCTCTTTCATTATCTGTTGTATACCTATTGGTTCAGAAACCTGAATGCGTTGAGTAAATCAAAGAGCAAAAATAAAAGAATGGCAATACGATTACTTACCCTTTTTTATTTTATGTTTCAGCTGGCTGTTCTTTCTGCCCAACAGGGAACCCTGCACGGGATCATTACAGACGATAAAACAAAAGAAACACTTGGCGGAGTAAGCATCTACATTGACGGGAAAGGCGCTACCTCTTCCGGTGCTGATGGCTCGTATGAAATAAAATGCCTTGCCGGAAACCATTCTGTGGAATTCAAACTCATAGGTTACAGCACAACGGTTCGTAAAGCAGAAATAAAAGAAAATGAAATTACAAAGCTGGATGTCGCACTTGCCATTGAAGCCACCGAACTCGGCACCATGGTCATTTCAGCAGGGAAGTTTGAACAGAAACTGGAAGAAGTCACCGTATCCATGGATGTGATGAAGCAATCATTGATTGAGAACAAGAATACGGTGAACATGGAAGACATGATGCAACAATGCCCGGGTGTGAATATTCTTGACGGCCAGGCGAACATTCGTGGAGGAAGTGGATTCAGTTATGGTGCCGGCACACGGGTTCTTGTATTGGTGGATGACCTTCCTCTTCTAACCGCCGACGCAGGCGATGTAAAATGGAATTTTATTCCGGCAGAAAATATCGAGCAGGTGGAAGTGATTAAAGGAGCCTCCTCGGCACTATTCGGTTCTTCAGCAATGAACGGCGTGATCAATATCCGCACAACCTATCCGACTGACAGCGCCCATACCACATTCAATATGTCGAAGGGGTTCTATTGCACTCCGAAACGCGATTCACTTCAATGGTGGGATAATGCCAGCCGACCGGCTATTACCAATATTTCGGTTATGCACACTCGCCAGGTAAATAATTTAGACCTTGTTCTCGGCGGGGATGCTTTTTATGATGACGGTTACCGGAAACTTGAAATCGAACAGCGCCACCGCATCAACTTCGGAACGCGTTATAGGTTTCAGAAAGTGAAAGGGCTCTCAATAGGCGTGAACGGAAACCTTATGGATTGTCACGGGGGGTATTTTACACTTTGGCAAAATGCCGATTCTGCGTATTACCCGCAGGGCGGTTCTGTAAGCGATTACCGTGTTCTTCGCAGAACGATCGACCCGTTCATCACCTATTTCACCCCGAAAGGCCACCGCCACAGTTTGAAAACCCGTTATTACCTCGCTACTAACGAGAACAACACGAACCAGGAATCCATTTCAAAAGTATGGTACGGAGAATACCAGTACCAGATGCACTTAAAAAAGGAACTTACCATCACGAGCGGTATTGCAGGCACGACTTCTCAAGTCGTTTCAGCAGCGATGTACGGAAATCATATCAGCGATAACGTTGGAATTTTTTCGCAGGCGGACAAAAAATTCAACCGGCTGAATGTTTCACTGGGCGTTCGCGGAGAATATTTCAAAGTGGATACAGCGGAAACAAAAACAAAAATTATTTTAGGGAAAGACACCAGCATCATTCCCATTCATCCGGTTGCACGGGCGGGTTTAAATTACCGCCTCACGAAGTACACGCACCTTCGCACTTCTTTCGGGCAAGGGTATCGTTTTCCGAGTGTTGCCGAAAAATTTATTTCCACTAAAGTAAGCGGGCTTACCCTTTATCCGAATCCCAAACTTCAGCCTGAAACCGGGTGGAGCGCCGAAATAGGAGCCAAGCAGGCTTTTAAGATCTCTAACTGGCGGGGCTACCTGGACCTGGCCGGTTTCTGGCAGGAATATAAGAACATGATGGAGTTTACTTTTGATTATTGGGTTCCGGATACCATTCGAAATCCAACTCCATTTCAGAAGGCTGGATATTTCGGAGCCAAGTCAATCAATGTGGGAAGAGCGCGGATCATGGGAACAGAAGTTGTCTTGGCAGGAGAAGGAAAGATCGGGAAAGTAAATCTAACCGTGTTGGGCGGTTACACCTACATTAAACCGCTCGATCTGAGTTATGATTCAGCTGTATCCGGCGGAACCTATAACAAACCTGATTCTGTAATTGATTACGCGCACTTTTTTAATAAAGACAAACGGTATGTTTATGCAAACGTTCTGAAATACCGCTATGAACACACTGCTAAAATCGACGTTCAGGCTGATTACAAAAAATTCAGTGTCGGAATGAGCATCCGTTACAATTCATTCATGAAAAACATCGACCGCAAATTTGAAAATTCCATGCTGGAAGAACTTTTTCCTACATGGAAATTATATATCCTTCCGGGGCTTAAAGAATACCGTTTAGAACACAACACCGGCGACATTGTTTTTGACGCACGCTTCTCGTATGAAATGGCAAAAGGCGTACGAATATCAGTTGTGGTGAACAATTTACTCAACCGCGAATGCATGGGCCGCCCGGGCGATGTTCAGCCGCCGAGAACGATCGCGATGGTGGTAAGAGCAAGGATCTGATTTATACCAATTTTCCCTATACTATTTTTTCTGGTACAGCAAACATTCACTCTTGTGAAAGAAAATATTATTTTTTCTTTATTTCCGGAATTTTAAAATTACACCATGTAATTAGTTAAGGAAAGATTAATTTCAATAAGAAGGTGAACAATGAGTTTGCCTTTTTTACTTTTGCAGGCATGAGCAGTAATTTGAATGAGAAGGTTATTTTGTTTGCTATCGGCATTTTTTTTATTCTACTCAGCATTTTTTATCATGTAACAAAAAAAGAAAAGTATTCTCTTGTTTTTCTTTTATGTTCAGCAGTTTTGCTTTTTTTATTTGCAGCCGTATTAGACCCTTTTCTGAATGTTTGGGATGAAAGATTCCATGCTCTTGTAGCAAAGAACTTGATGAACCATCCTTTAATGCCTACGCTCTATGATGATCCTGTTGTTAATATGGCATATGATAACTGGGATAGATTTCATATATGGCTTCATAAACAGCCCCTCTTCATGTGGCAAATTGCTCTTAGCTATAAAATATTTGGTGTAAATGAATTTGCACTTAGATTGCCAAGCGTATTTCTTAGCTGTTTGACTGTATTTGCAATTTATAGATCGGGCAAAATCCTTGGTAATCATAGTGTAGGATATTACGCTGCATTATTATTTGTTTCTTCTTTCTATCTTTTTCAATTGCTTTCCGGATGGCAGGAAACAGATGAGAATGATATTTCTTTTTTGTCTTACATCTCATTAAGTTTATGGTCTTGGATTGAATACATTCATACAAAAAAGAAAATCTGGATTGTATTCATTGGAGTTTTTTCGGGATTTGCTATTTTGTGCAAATGGCTTGTTGGGTTATTGGTTTATTTATGCTGGGGCATTTATTCCCTTTTAGCAAACAAATTAAATTTTAAAAAATATAGGGATATTATTTTGGCAATAATCATTACTGCAATTGTTGCTTTGCCTTGGCAATTGCTGTGTCTTCATTGGTATCCAACAGAAGCGAAAGCCGCATACGCTTTAAATTCGGCACATTTTTTTGAGACTGTTGACGGTCATGAGGGCGCTTGGTATTACCACTTTAATATGATAAGTGAAATTTTTGGAATTATGGCTGCATATTTACTTATTCCTTCTCTTGTTATTTTTTATATAAAAAGTAATTATAAAATAATTAGTGTGGCGATCATTTCAACTGTGGTCTTTGTCTATGTTTTCTTTTCTCTCATTATTACTAAGATGCCTTCGTTCACAATTATTTTAGCACTGCCGATATATATATCATTAGCTTTTTTGTTTGATTATATAGAAAATCAAGTTTCTAAATTCAAAGTATCCACTTTAGCGCATAAAATTATATTTTTCATTTTAATTGTTTTGCTTTTTTGGTTTAGAATGGATCTTAAATCATTAAATGAATTACACGGCATTACAGGAAAAGAGCATCCTTGTTTTACAATGCTCAAGCATAACAAAAAAATATTTCAAAGTTTGAATCTACCTTCTAATGCCGTTATCTTTAATGTCAACGGAAGGCATTACGTTGAAGCGATGTTTTATACGGGATTGCCTGCGTATAATTTTATACCCACTAACGAACAGTATTTGGACTTAAAGAAGAAGAGCAGAAGAGTTGCATTATTTAATCCAATAGGCGATACTATTCCTAACTACTTAATTAACGATCCATCTTTAATCCTTATTAAGGATACATTGAAGCTTTGTGAGTAATTTTTTAGTGATATGTTAAGAAGGCAGGTTGTTATTCTGCGCTAAACTTCGAATAATGAAATGCTGATCAAAAAAGGTTTTTCAAAACCCATACCCCTTGTAATCTTTTGTAAACTCTTCAGCAGGTATCTTTGGGTTTACCAGCAGTTCGTGGTATTCATACGATTCAAATAAACCTTTTTCATCATATACTTTTATCACACGCGGCGCTAAAAGGACTTTGTCTATGTAAATAATGAGCTTGTTGCCATACACATTCGGAATTTTTATTTTCTGTCCAGCCTTCACATCATTGTAATGGTTTGCCCTTCCCGAATTAATTTCAAGAAGCATATAATCGCTTAGTTTAAATTTTTGGGCAATGGTAACCAGTGATTCGCCTTTCTGCACCGTATAGTCGATGTATTTGAAGTAAGGATATTCGGCTATGATAAACCAGCAGTCTGCGCCGTCAAACGGAATACTTCCGCTGCATTTGAAATAATCGTCAAACTTGTTTCCGGACAGGGTAATTGAATTTTGGATGATGTCAGCAAAATAAGTGAAACCCACTTCATTAATGGTATGGTGCTGGTTCTCACGCATGATGCTACCCATGGGGTCGAGATTCAGATTCATGAAGGGGAATCCATCGGGGTTCACCAGCGCATTTCCATTGTTTTGTCCTTCCACCCATAATACTTCAGGTCCCTGGAGAGAAATATAAATTTTTCTGGGAACAGAATTCATTTTTATCTGTGATTCAGAATTAATAAGTTTCCCTTTGAATCGTTCGGTACACTTCAGGTGAAATTTCAGCGATTGGATTTTTTCAACGGAGGCAATGGTGTTTTGCAGGATCTCTTTGCAGTTGGGCAGTGGAGGCGAGTAGGCGGCAGGGAAAAGGAAACAGGCAAGTAATATCAGAATACCTGATACCTCATACCTGATTCCGGAAGGTAAATTCATCATACGAAACTACGAGAAATAAAGGTATAATGGGCAGGGAGGATATAAAGACCATAAATGTATTTCCGCTATTTCCTTATTTCCTTTTATCTTCGCATTCATGCGAATCATAGGAATAATCCCCGCCCGTTACGCTTCCACCCGTTTTCCCGGCAAGCCGCTGGCAGAAGTTAATGGAAAACCCATGATTCAGCGCGTGTATGAACAGGCAAAAAAATGTAAACTGTTCACCGAAGTAATTGTGGCCACCGATGACGAACGTATTGAAAAGGCCGTCAAAAAATTCAAAGGCAAAGTAGTCATCACTTCTCCTAAACATGAAAGCGGCACAGAACGGTGTTATGAAGCGCTGCAAACATTGCTTCGTCTTAACAAGGGCGATTCCTTTGATGCGGTGATCAATATCCAGGGCGACGAACCGTTTATTCATCCCGATCAGATCACGAAAGTTGCAAAATGTTTTTCTGATAAAAATGTTCAGCTCGCAACGTTGGCGATGAAAATAAAGAGTATTCATGAGCTAACGAATCACCACACGGTGAAAGTGGTCATCAATAAAAAGAAGGAAGCAATTTATTTCAGCCGGACCGCTATTCCTTATTACCGCGGCGAGGATTTTACCGAATGGATTAAGATGCATGTGTACTATAAACATATTGGCATTTACGGCTATCGTACAGATATACTGGCGGAGATCACAAGACTGGAACCCTCTTCCCTTGAAATGGCGGAGTCGCTGGAACAATTGCGGTGGCTGGAGAACGGGTATAAAATTACGGTTCAACTGACCGACCTTGAATCCTATTCCATCGATACACCGGAGGATCTGAAAAATGCTTTACTGAAATCTTCCAGGGAATAATTTTCATTTTATACGACTCCTAATGAAAAAATTATTTCTTCCTGCTTGCTACCTGATACTTGCTACCTGTATTTTGCCGTTACAGGGTTGTTCATGGGTTTGCAGGTTTTTCATTGCCAACACCACGAACGAAACACTTGAAATTGAAATGAAACTGATGGATGCGCCGGGCAGTTTCCCGATCTTTCATTACCCGAAATATTATTACGGGAAATTATACAGGTACGAATTAAAAAAAGAAATTAATGTAAACTTTGAAAAAACACCGGAAGAAGTAAAGTCCGATACATTGGAAAACTTTTCGCATTACCGGTTTTCTATCTTGCCGCACTCAGCCGTTGAGATAGGTCAGCTGCAAAATGACAACTACGAAAAGCACGACCAGTATTTTATCAACGGGCGAATCTTTAATCTCGAAAAGATTGTTGTTTCTCAAAAGAAAATTAATATTGTTCCTTCAACATTTGATAATTACTTTAAGAAAGGAAAAAATAATGACGTATATTTTGTACTTTAGTCGGAGCTATGAAAATGGAAGAATACATAAGTGAACTTCTCTTTGAACACGATTGCGTGATCATTCCCGGTTTCGGAGGATTTGTATGCAATTATGCTCCTGCAGGCATTCAGGAAGGGAAGAATCGATTTACGCCTCCATTCAAAAAAATTTCTTTCAACCGCAGTCTCAGGAACAATGATGGCCTATTGGCAAACTGCATTTCACAGGGAGAAAAAATTTCGTACACGGAAGCAAACAATTTTATTTCTGAAAATACAGAACAAATAAATAGAGCATTGGCGTCCGGCAATCGCTGTATCTTAAAAAATATTGGCACGTTTTATAATGGAAAGGAAAATACGATCCTGTTTGAACAGAATGAAGACCTGAATTACCTGCCGGAATCGTTCGGCCTGATTTCCTTTACTTCTCCCGCTATTAAACGCGAACCTATTGAAAGGAAGATGGAAAGAAAACTGAAAGACAAGATGGTTGTTTCATCGAAGGATCAGAAAGAAAGCCTAACAAACAAACGAAGGCCGGTCGTTCGTTATCTATCGGCAGCAGCATCGTTACTGGTAATTGCGGCACTGGGTTTAATATTTCTGAAAACAGACATGCTTAAAAATTATGGATTTGCCAATCTTAATCCTTTTGGCGAAGCACCGGTTGTGATGTATCATACCGGATCATTTCCACTGCCTGAAAACGATGTGATAAAAGATAATTTACGCGAACTCATTGCTTCCAACAGCATAAACGACACCACCCGTTACCTGAAAATAATGATTAACGGAACGGTTCCGATCGTAGTCAGTTTGCAGGATGACAAAACTACGGTTGCAAAAACAAAATCGATCCGGATCAGGTCAAAAGGTTCCTTTCATATTATTGGCGGAGCTTTCGCTGTTCCTGAGAACGCTGAAAAGTTTGCCGCTAAACTTATTAAACTTGGATACGATGCGCAGATCATAGATAGAAAACTTCACCTGGTCTCCTATGGAAATTTTGCAACACGCGGGGAGGCCCTGGAGGCCATGGAAAAAATACGCAACCTGCAGAATGATGTGTGGCTGATGAGGAATTAAGAGAAAGCACTAAATTTCAAATCACAAGTAAATTCGAAACCTGAAATACAAATGTTCAAAAAAATATTCTTGAACTTTCGTACGGATTTTAGGATTTTGAATTTGAAATTTATTTGTTATTTGGTTCTTGGAATTTGCAGCTTTCTTGGTGTTTCCTGCAAGCAGCCGCTTCCGGTCTATTTTGATAAACCCATCGGTATTAAAGTACAGGGATTTGACTCAGTGATTGCCGGCAATTACCTTCCTGTAGAAGATTTGATCGATAAAGGGGAAAAAGAATTTTCTGATAGATATGAGATCAGGTATGATAAGATAATTATTAAAGATTCGGCTTATTTTAAAAATCAGAAGGCCAATGAAGTGAATTATGAAGAAGTGAATAATTTAATTGGTGTAAAAAAAGATTCTGCCAAAGCCAAGCCCGACCTTTCAAATTGTGACAGTCTTTTCAAAACTATCTGCCAGTTCAACAAGCTGGTCACGGAATCGCTTGGAAACGATATTGACAAAATTGGCCCTGTAAAACCGGATGTCGGGTTCCTGAAAATAACTTACGACCGGATTTTTTTTATTGGATTAGATTCTGCCGGCAACAATGTCAGGGATACACTTCTGCAATTGAGCCCCAATACCGTTCTGACAAAATATTCCGGAAAGTATTTTTTAAACTTCAACACCCCTTATGGATGGGAAATTATGCAAATGGACCTTTGGGAAAATAATTTTATGAGCACGAGGTTGTTTTATTTTACCGATTATACCAGCTGCCCCCATTCGGTAGCAGAACTTACTGCATCTACAAAAAATATTTATCCTGATCTCAAGCCGATTTTAAACAAAAATAAAAAGGTAGCCGGTTATCGTGCGGTGCTCAACCCAAAACTTCTGCTTGACAAGTTCAATAAATCCGAGGAAGTGATCCTGATGTTTAAGATAAAATAAAGACTATCAGCGCTGTTGCTGTTTACCCGGACCTTCTGCTTTATGCTCCCTGCTTTTTTTATACATCCGGATAGCAAGCAGAATGGTTCCGCTGAAAAGCAGTAAACCTACGATTCCCCAGATAAAATTAAAGGTGTCTTTCAAAACGATGATGAATGAAATGGCAACCAGGAACAGTGTGGCCACTTCATTCCACATCCTGAGTTTGAAGGAGGAATATTTAATAATGTTTTTCTGAAATTGCAGGAACAGGATATGGCACTGGATGTGATAAAGCAGCAATCCCAGAACGAAAGCAAGTTTCAGGATAAACCATGGAGAAGACATGTAAAAAGTAAAATTTAAAATCACTATCCAGGAGCCAAAAACATATGCACCGATCATTCCGGGCCAGGTGATGCCATACCATAATCTTTTCTCCATTACTTTAAATTGTCTTTGAAGAATATCCTTTTCAGTAAGGGATTTTTTCTCGGCTTCCGCATGGTAAATAAAAAGCCGGACGATATAAAACAGACCCGAAAACCATATGATAACAAAAATAATATGAAGGGCTAAAAGATAGGGATTAGCATAAGCTATCATGTAGTAAAGGTAACTATTTCTATATTTGTCCGATGATATTCGGACTCCGTACTTTGTCGGAGAAAAACTTTTCATTATGCTAAAAGGTAAAGCGCCAAAAGAAAGTATCTGTTTAACTACTGAACAGGTGTTGCCCAATGATACAAATCCCCTTAATACATTATTTGGCGGCCGGTTAATGCAGTGGATGGATATTACGGCAGGCATTGCAGCTCACCGCCATTGCGGAAGAGTTTGCGTTACCGCTTCTGTGAATCATGTGTCTTTTGACCAACCGGTAAAATTAGGTGATGTAGTTACGTTGCAAGGAAAGGTGTCTCGTGCATTTAATACTTCGATCGAAGTTTTTGTAGATGTTTGGGTGGAAAGTCCGACCGGCGGAGGAAAGAAAAAATGCAACGAAGCCATCTTAACGTTTGTAGCGGTTGACCAGTTGGGTTCTCCTCTTCATGTTCCACCGGTTATTCCGGAAAGCGAAGAGGAAAAAGGCCGCTTCGACGGCGCTTTGCGCAGAAGACAGCTGGCCTTAATACTTGCCGGGAGAATGAAAGCAGAGGATGCAACTGAATTAAAGGCCTTGTTTCTAAAGTGATTCAGTCATTCAAGAATTGAACGATTGCTTCTTCATTAATTTCAAGCATGCACCGGAAGTGTTTCTTCGGGCATTTTGAAAACCCGATTTTGGAGCAGGGCCTGCAGGATAAATTTAAGATTTGAGATTTAAGATTTAAGATTTGAAATTCTCCGTAATACGGATACATGCCAAATTCCGGGATTGTACTTCCCCACACGGAAACCATTTCTTTTTTAAAAGCCGCCGCAATGTGCATGAGGCCGGTGTCGTGCGTAATTATTTTTTTTGCCTGCTTCACCAGCGATGCGGACTGATTGAGATTATACTTTCCGCAAGAATTTAAAATTCTAAATTCTGATCCCGAAAGCTTTCGGGACTGAATTCTAAATTCTTTTTCTATCCAGTTTCCTTTTTCCTGGTCTTCCATTCCTCCCAGCAAAATAACCGGCATATCTATCTTCTGAATGATGGAAAGGATCTTCTCTTTGGGCAATTGTTTTGTGAAATGTTTTGCACCTATGACAAACCCGATATATCCATTCTGAAACCCGGTAGGAAGGGTTTCCGTGTCTATATGGTCGCTTTTGGGAATAAAATAATCCAGTCCTTTTCCATCATTCACAACGCCTAATGATTTCACCGTCTCAAAATACCGGTCTACAATATGAATAGAAGGCAATCGGTTCATTTTCAGATTCACCATCAGCCATTTCTCAAGATTGAGCTTTGAAAAAGATTTTGATTTTTTCTGAAGTAACGATTTTACCTGTGCAGACCGAAGATTATGATGCAGGTCCACAATGAAATCAAATTTTTCTTTTTTTAGTAAAGCGGAGATTTCTGAAATTCTTTTCTCAATCGTATGAATCTTGTCAATAAAAGGATTGTTTTCTAATTGAGGTAAAAACGGTTTCTTCGATAGATAATGTAACTCAACTCCTTTAATTTGTTGTTTTATGCAACGGATAACAGGAGAAGTAAGTGCAATATCACCTATTGAAGAGAACCGTATTATTAAAATCTTCATTGGGTAAAACTAAAACAAAAAACCCCCTCCGATACGAATCGAAGAGGGTTTTTGAAGAAAACAGAGCTTAATTATTTTGCCTTGTTTTTGGTAACTGTTCCCCCGCTGTCTTTAAGCCATAAATCCTTGCTTGTAAGACGGGTGATTTCAGAAGAAGAAGTTGTGCTGACACTTCCGAAAGTATAGGTCATTTCAAGATTCTTTTTATCACTTGAGAATGCCCATTTTGCTCCGGACCAGGCTGTGCCGTTAACCACAATGGAACCGTCTTTTTTCAATTCGGTAACATCGCAGCTGGACGAACAGTTTGCATCAACCCATTCTCTGCAAATTCTTGCTGTTTTGGATTTTAAACTGATTTTCGGACCATCAGAATATTTTCCGCAGGAAGAAAATGTAGCAGCAATCGCAATTACCGCTATTACAGAAAATTTTACAATTGATTTCATTATATATTGTCTTTAGTGAATTAAAAATTATTGTATAAACGTATATTCTGACTTATCAGTAGTAGTAGTAGTTCCTGAAGTCGAAGTACCGTCAGCAGTGATTTTTAATTCTTTGTTTTTCAATTCATCAATGTAGAAAACCTCAGTAGGAGCAGAATCACCAGTGTAAGTAGAAACACTTGCAGTTCCACCATTGGTATCTGTTTGCTGAAGAGTTCTTAAAACAATGGAAGATTTTTTCTTTGCATCACCTACACCGCCAATCCAGTTCCATGTTCCGCTGGCTGCAGTAGAGTAAATGGCTGAAGTGGTACCCATTGAATACGTAACACTTTGATCCAGTTTCCATGTTCCGTCTTTTACAATAGTAAGGATGTAGCGTGCATTAGTGCCAACAGATGAACCACCAGCAGAAGTTGTTGTAACAGAGTTTTCTGTCCAGGTTTCAGTTGATACAGAAGAGCCTGAAGATTGCGTGTGTGTGCCTGATGAAATTTTCCATTCACCGGTAATTCTTCCTTTTCTAGTGTGGAAAGAAAGTGTGGGATCGTTGGCTCCTTTTTTACATCCGTAGAATCCTAAGCCAGAGATCAGAATGCTGGCTAAAATTGTAATTGTCTTTTTCATTTGATAATTTTTTAGTTGAGGTTTTTCGTTAAAAAGATTTGCAAAGGTATAAAAATTCATATATAAAAGAAGATTTTCTTCATCCCCCCCAATTGTCACGGTCAAGCGACCTGTATTGAATCGCTTCTGCAAGATGCTGATTTTGAATAGTATCAGACGATTCCAGGTCAGCAATGGTTCGGGCAACTTTTAGTATCCGGTCGTAGGCCCGCGCAGAAAGACCGAGTTTCTCCATGGCATTCTTCAGAAGGGTTTGTCCACCTTCATCGATCTTGCAAATCGATCGCAGCGTATTCGAACTCATCTGAGCATTGCAAAAGGTCCCCGCATTATTGGCAAAACGGCCCGATTGTATTTTTCTGGCATTCATCACCCGTTCGCGTATTTTTTCACTTGGCTCTGCTTTTCTTTCGCTGGAAAGTTCACTAAAGGCAACGGGGGTCACTTCCACATGAATGTCGATCCGATCGAGTAACGGCCCAGAAATCTTATTGAGGTATTTCTGAACGATGCCGGGAGCACAGACACATTCTTTTTCAGGGTGATTGTAATATCCGCACGGACAGGGATTCATGGCAGAAACAAGCATAAAACTGGCCGGGTATTCAACAGAAAACTTTGCGCGGGAAATGGTTACTACCCTGTCTTCAAGCGGTTGGCGCATGACTTCTAAAACATTGCGGGAAAATTCAGGAAGTTCATCAAGGAACAAAACGCCGTGATGCGCAAGAGAAATTTCTCCCGGCTGTGGAAAACTTCCACCTCCTACAAGCGCCACATCTGAGATTGTATGATGAGGTGAACGGAATGGACGTGCGGTTACAAGTGATTTTTCTTTTCCCATTTTTCCTGCAACAGAATGGATCTTAGTGGTTTCAAGCGACTCTTCAATGGTCAGCGGAGGAAGAATGGTAGGAAGGCGCTTTGCGATCATTGTCTTTCCGGAACCCGGCGGACCGATCATGATCACGTTGTGGCCGCCAGCAGCAGCGATCTCCAGTGCCCGCTTTATGTTTTCCTGGCCTTTTACATCTGAAAAATCAAGATCAGACTTTCCCAGCAGTGAAAAGAATTCTTCCTGTATATTGATCTTAACCGGCGCTATCGTTGTTTCCCCGTTCAGAAAACTGATAACCTCCCTGATATTTTCTATACCATAAACTTCCAGTCCGCCGACCGATGCAGCTTCCTGGGCATTTTGAAGCGGAAGTATTATTCCTTTAAATCCTCTTTCTTTGGCTTCGATGGCGATCGGCAGCACTCCTTTTATAGGCCGCAGTTCTCCGTCGAGTGAAAGCTCGCCCATGATGACAAAATTTTCAAGTTTTTCGCTTTTGACCTTGTCATCCGCGGCAAGAATTCCTATCGCGGTGGTCAGGTCATAAGCGGTTCCTTCTTTGCGGATATCGGCAGGAGCCATGTTAATGGTGACGCCTTTGCCGGGGATCTTCAGCCCGATATTTTTAAGGGCGGCCCCGATGCGGTGCTGGCTTTCCTTTACGGCGCTGTCAGGCAATCCGACCATATAGAGGAAGACGCCTCCTGAAATGTTGGTTTCTACAGTAACTAAAGTGGCATGAATGCCGTGAACGGCACAGCCAAACGTCTTGACTAACATGGCGATAGGTTAGTTTTGAGTTGGTATCTAGGAACGAAGAGAATCCTTTTCCCTTCCTGTCGGAGTCAAAGGTAGTTTTCTTTGACAAATTGGATAAAGTTGTTGGCCATTTAATACAAACTTCGGGACTCTTTCAGCATCGCGGGAACAAGTTGAATAGATTGCTATGATACGAGCTTATTTTTGACCTGCATCCTAAAAATATCCGAATACATATTTAAATGCGGGGAAAGATAATTATATCTTTGTCCGGCTGAGAAAAACTTTTTTATTATCAATTTTTGAATAGAAAATCATGAATGTCTCTTTTAGTCCCAGGCGCGCAGTATATTCGGTCATCCCGTCTGTATTTTCGGAAAACGAATTACCCCTATCCCCATCGGCATTAAAATCATTTGAAACATTTGATGCCATCTATCGTTCGCTGTGCGCGGTGCTTTATAATTTTACTCCTCTCTCCGGGCATCCGGGAGGATCCATATCATCGGGCAGGATTGTAACCGGTCTTCTTTATCATTCACTTCTTTATGATTTTACTTTCCCTGACCGGGATGAAGCAGACATAGTTTCCTACGCTGCAGGACATAAAGCACTAGGATTATATGTTCACTGGGCGCTGCGCGATGAGATCATGCGCATAGCTGCACCGCATCTTCTTCCCAAAGACGAAAAATACCGCTTGCGTCTGGAAGATCTTCTGGGCTTCAGAAGAAATCCGGTTCACAATACTCCGTTGTTCAGAAAATTTAAATCAAAAGCATTGGATGGCCATCCTACTCCAGCGACACCTTTCCTTCGACTTTCAACCGGCGCATCCGGAGTGGGTGATGCTTCTTCCATCGGGCTTGCATTTGGTGCTGCGGATTATTACGGAAAAAATGCTCCTGTAATTCATATTGTGGAAGGAGAAGGTGGATTAACCCCCGGCCGCGTTAGTGAAGCAATGGCGGCAGCAGGAACAGCTTGCCTGAAAAACCTGATTATGCACATTGACTGGAACCAGGCCTCCATCGATTCGGATAATGTTTGCAACGACGGCTCCAAACCCGGCGATTATGTGCAGTGGAATCCGGCCGAACTGGCTTATTTGCACGACTGGAATGTGATCATGGTGAACGACGGAAAAGATTTTCAGCAGGTGTTTGCAGCGCAAAATAAAGCGATGACAATAAAAAATAATCAGCCAACGGCTATTGTTTACAAAACGATCAAAGGCTGGAACTACGGCATTGAAGGAAAGAAATCACACGGCGGCGGACATGGTTTGTGCAGTACTGAATATTACAATGCGTTAAAACCACTTTATGACCTGGCGGGAAAAGGCCTGAAACAATGTCTCGGTGATGAAAAATGCAACAGCGGGTCAAATCCAACCGTACTGGAGCAATGTTATTGGGATACGTTGCTAGTGGCAAGAGAAATTTTTGAAAAGAATAAAGCACTGACTCTTTCTCTTGCTGAACATATCATCAGCGCAAAAGATCGCCTCGATAAACTTGACAGGAAACCCCGTGCAAATAATCCGGATGTTTCAAAAATCTATGCTGAACTTGCCTGCCTTCCGGACGGGCAGGGTTCAGCATCTTCAGCAAATCCTCCCGTATCTCTTCAGTTAAAAATCGGATCATCAAGCACCCTTCGGGCAGAATTAGGAAAAGTATTGCAGTATTATAACAAACAAAGCGGTGGAGCCATTCTTACTGCTGCAGCCGATCTTTTAGGATCAACCAGCGTGAATTTAGTTGGACAGGATTTTGGAGCCGGGTTTTATAATGCAGAAACAAATCCTCAGTCACGTACTTTATCTATCGGCGGAATTTGCGAAGATGCAATGGCAGGCGTCATGACAGGCGTATCGGCCTACGGCCATCACATCGGTGTTTGCTCGTCGTACGGCGCATTCATCGCCGCCCTTGGGCATATCCCGGCACGGCTTCACGCCATTGGCGGGCAGTCAAAGCACGCCATTGTAAATAATCCGTACAATCCTTTCTTTTTGATTTGCGCTCACGCGGGAATTAAAACCGGTGAAGACGGCCCCACACATGCCGATCCGCAGCCATTACAACTGATGCAGGAAAATTTTCCGAAAGGAACTTCTGTTACCCTTACGCCTTGGGATCCGCAGGAAATGTGGTATGTGGTTTCTGCAGCACTGAGCAAACGTCCGGCTGTGATCTGTCCATTTGTGACACGACCGAATGAAAAAATCATCGACCGGAAAAAACTTGGACTTGCCCCGGCTTCAGACGCAGCGAAAGGAATGTATCTGTTGAGAAAATCAGAAAAAGAAAGTCCGGATTGAGTGATCGTTCTTCAGGGAAGCGAAGCGGCGTATGCTTTTGTTGAGCAAACACTGCCCATGTTGCTGGAAGAAAAAATTGATGTAGCCGTTTATTATATCGCCAGTGTGGAGTTATTCGATATGCTTTCAGAAGAAGAGCAGGAAAAAATATTTCCGGAAGAGATCGCGCGCGTAGCCATGGGAATCACCGGTTTCACATTGCCGACTTTGTACCGATGGATACAATCTTCTGCTGGAAGAAAACATTCGTTGTATCCTTTCAAGAAAGGTCATTTTCTTGGAAGCGGAAAAGCGGAAAGCGTGATCGAAGAAGCAGGCCTGAACGGAGAAGGCCAGTTCAAAGCCATTCTTGGATACCTGAAAGAGAAAAATAAAAAAGCAACTTTAACTTATTAATAAAATAATATGGTACGAATTGCAGACAGAATTAAATTGCTGGGAACAGAAACAGCTTTTGCTGTTTCGGCAGAAGCAGCGGCATTTGCAGCGAAGGGAAATAAAATATATCCTTTCCACCTGGGTGATCTGAATTTTTCTACTCCTTCCTCGGTAGTGGAAGGATCCATGAAAGCGATCCGCGATGGAAAAACCGGTTATTGCCCGACTGCCGGAATTCCAAAACTCCGCGAAGTGATCGCTGCCGATATCAATGCGGCGCGCGGGACAAATTATACAATGGATAATGTGGCGATTCAGCCCGGCGGAAAGCCGGTGATCACGAAATTCTTTCTTGCGTTGATGAATCCCGGCGATGAAGTACTGTATCCGAATCCCGGTTATCCGATCTATGAATCACAAATTGAATTCAATGGAGGTATTGCTGTGCCCTATTCATATTCTGAAGGAAAGGAAAATTTTATTCTTGACCTGGATGCTATTGAGAAAAAAATAACTTCCCGAACCAGATTCTTTATCCTGAATAATCTGCATAACCCAACCGGTGCAGAATGTTCACCTGAAGAACATGGAGCCATTGCCAACCTTGCCAAAAAACATAATCTGATCGTACTCAGCGATGAAGCCTATTTCGATATGCGGTATGAAGGATTGAGCAAATCTATCGCTTCCCTGCCGGGAATGGCGGAACGCACGCTAATCCTTTACACGTTCTCCAAAAAATTTGCAATGACCGGATGGCGACTGGGCGCTGCGATTGGTCCGAAAGAGATCATTGATGTGATCGCAAAATTAAATGTGAACAACGAATCCTGCTCCAACCACTTCATTCAGTACGGAGCTATTGAAGGGATGGCTGCTTCTGAAAAGAAAGAGAAAGACATGCTTGGTGTCCTGAAAAAAAGAAGAGATGTAGCCGTTGATATTCTGAATTCAATTCCCGGAGTGCATTGCTACCGGCCCCATGCCACTTTTTATCTCTACCCCAATGTGACCGAAGCCATGAAAATGAATGGCTACGATAACTACGAAACTTTCCGTAAAGATGTTTTGCATAACACCGGTGTTTCATTTTGCACGCGCCAGCATTTCGGGAAGGTACTTCCGGGAGAGAAAAACTTTTATATACGTTTTGCTTATTCAGGAATTGATGAAAAAGAAATTCGGGAAGGGTTGGAAAAATTCAAAAAGTTCATGAGCCGGAACATGACGAATAAGCAAAACGTGAAAGAAAAATCAGCCATAGCTTAATAAGGAAAAAAATTATTTCAAATGATCTTCCACCCAGTGAATCAGGGAGTGGATCACTTTGATATGAATTTCCTGGGCGCGGTCAGCATATTTTGAAAAAGGAGCGCGGATTTCCACATCGCAGAGTCCGGCCATCTTTCCACCGCCTTTTCCTGTAAGCCCGATCACTTTCATTCCTTTCTTCTTTGCGGCGACAACAGCGTTGATCACATTTTTAGAATTCCCGCTGGTACTGATGGCGAGCAGCACATCGCCCCGTTGTCCAACCGCTTCAACGTATCGGGAAAAGACAAAATCATATCCGTAATCATTGGCAACACAGGAGATATGGGAAGGATCGGAAATGGAAATTGCAGGCAGTGCTTTCCTGTTTTCGCGGAATCGGCCGGAGAGCTCTTCTGCAAAATGCATGGCATCACACATGGAGCCGCCGTTCCCGCAGGAAATTACCTTGTTCCCTTTTTTGAATGAAGCGACTAAAAGGTTTCCGGCTTTTTCAATCGCAGAAAGATTTTCAGGGTTGGAAACAAACGCTGCAAGAATGTCAGTTGCCTCTGCGAAGTTTTTGTGGATGATATTTTTATTCACTTGATGTTTTTTGTGGTTCGACCCCGGAGGGGTCGTATGTCAATAGTAAGCATTTTATTTATTCACATGCGACCCCTTCGGGGTCGAACAGCTTTTGTCAGGAAATCATCTCGAACCCTGTATACGGCACAAGCGCTTTCGGAATAACAATGCCTTTATCGGTTTGTTTGTTTTCCAAAAGTGTGGCAACGATCCTAGGCAGTGCCAGCGCGCTTCCGTTCAGGGTATGCGCCAGCTGCGGCTTTCCATTCACATCCCTGAACCGTATTTTGGAACGGTTGCTCTGGAACGCTTCAAAGTTGGAGACCGAACTTACTTCCAGCCATTTCTGCTGGGCGGCGGAATACGTTTCAAAATCATAGGTCAGGGCAGAAGCAAAGCTCATATCGCCACCACAAAGTTTTAAGATGCGGAAGGGCAGTTCCAGCTGCCTCAGGATCCCGGCAACATAGTTCCGCATGTCTTCAAGTGTATCGTACGATTTATCCGGATGGGCGATCTGAACGATCTCCACTTTGTCGAACTGGTGAAGACGGTTCAGTCCGCGTACATCTTTTCCGTAAGAACCAGCTTCCCTGCGGAAACAAGGAGTGTAACCGCAATTCTTCACAGGAAGGTCTTCCGCTTTCAAAATCGTATCGCGGTAAATATTGGTGATTGGAACTTCAGCAGTAGGAATGAGATAAAGATTGTCTACGGTCACATGATACATCTGTCCTTCCTTGTCCGGCAGCTGGCCGGTCCCGAATCCGCTGGCTTCGTTCACCAGGATGGGCGGTTCGATTTCCAGGTAACCGGCTTTGGTCGCGTTGTCAAGAAAAAAATTGATTAGCGCGCGCTGGAGTTTTGCGCCTTTACCTTTATACACCGGAAAGCCGGCGCCAGTGAGTTTCACACCTAATTCAAAATCGATCAGATTATATTGTTGCGCTAGTTCCCAATGTGGTTTTGCCGTTGCAGCAAG
>JAHEYJ010000214.1 GCA_023251675.1 Bacteroidota bacterium | reverse complement strand
GCTATGATCTGCCTCGATGAAGCGCTGAAAGTTTATCCGGGCAGAAAAGTTCCTGAAAAAGAAAAAGCAGGAGCTGTGTAATGAAGAAGATGCTGTACGAATTATTTATTGCCATTCTTTTTCTTTTCTCTTGTGAAAGTGCGCCGACTGCCGTGACGAAAAAGTTGATTCTGGCGGCAGGAACTGCAACGGCAACTCCTGCAACTGGTTTTATTGATCCGAACGGAAAGACGCTTCAAACGCGGTTTTTGCTTCCCCAAGGATTTCAGCGCACAAAGGCAGATTCAAATTCATTTGCTGCATACCTTAGAAGTCTTCCCCTCAAGCCTGATGGGAGTAGAGTAAAACTTTATAACGGTGATGAAAAAAATGCCGAAGGAGTTTATGATGCCGTGGTGGATCTGCCGATCGGTAATAAAGATCTGCATCAATGTGCCGATGCCGTGATGCGGCTGCGTGCAGAATATTTATTTGAGCAGAAACAATTCGATAAGATCCATTTCAACTTTACCAACGGGTTCCGCTGTGATTATTCCGAATGGATGAAGGGGAAACGGATCGTCATAAGCGGAAATAAAACCTTATGGAAGCAATCGGCGCAGCCATCAAATACGTACAAGGATTTCTGGAATTATATGGAAATGGTTTTTTCTTATGCCGGCTCGTTATCGTTATCAAAAGAATTGAAACCTGTTTCAGTGGAAGAACTGCAGGCGGGAGATGTTTTTATTTTTGGAGGAAGTCCGGGACATGCGATCATCGTGGTGGATGTTGCAATAAATTCCTCAACGAACAAAAAGATCTTTATGCTGGCTCAAAGCTATATGCCTGCACAGGAAACCCAGACCCTGGTAAATCCTTATAACGAAAAGCTGAGTCCGTGGTACCCGGTGGACTTCGGCGAAACGCTGTTCACCCCTGAATGGACGTTCTCAAAGAATGACCTGAAACGGTTTCTGGAATAGTGTGTCATTGCAATCCGCCCCTGGCGGAGAAGCAATCTCTTTGTTTCTTACTGAATGATTAATTTTTTAGTGGCCGTTGTATTTTCGGATCTGAATTGAATGAAATACATCCCTTTTGAAATATCTCCTGTGTCAATCATCAGATGCCTCAAATTATTTGCCTTGACCTCTTTGATGGTTCTTCCGGAAACATCCATCAGGTTTAGAGAGAGATCAGCAAATGGTTTTGAAAGCGCAATCTGAAGTTTGTCGTGAACCGGGTTTGGAAAAACTGAGATCTGGCCAGCGAGTTCATTTTCATTTACCGAAGAAGTAACCGTATTATTCCGGGTGATGAGCCAATAGTCCGGATCAAGTATTACTGAATCAATGGTAAAAGGAATGGTTACTGTGTAGGTCTGCCCGGAAAAAGTATTATTGAATCGGATGATTGTATCCTGCGTTTGGTTTTTGAATTTTATAGGAAGCGGAAGTTTGAAAAATGATGCCGTGCCGATCGACTGTGTTTGATTTACAGTGAGATCGACCGAACTTCCTGTCTGACCCCATGTGATCTGGTAAGAAGGAAATCCTTCGCCGGTATACCAGTCATTGAAATACCAGGTAAGATTCTGTCCGGAAGAAGTTTCGAAATGTTGTTTCAGGTCTGAAGTGTGCGCAAATTTATAGGCAAGGTTCGGATCATTGAGATAATTATTCAGTGCAGCGAAAAAGGCAGAATCGCCGATGACCCAGCGCAACTGATGTAATATCATCGCTCCTTTATTATATGACAAACGGCTGTCGAAAATCCGGTTAACATCCGTTGTATCGTTGCACCAAACGGAACCGCCCGGCTGGCTGGTCACATCATTGATGCGGCCGGATTTGAAAGGCATCCACCAATACCCGTTGAACATATGTTCGTAGGTCAGTCCTGAAAGATAAGTAGCGAAACCTTCGTTGAGCCAGATATCTTCCCATCTTCCGCAGGTAACTTTATCTCCAAACCACTGGTGTCCCAGTTCATGAACCAGAATTTCGTGGCCAAAGCTGGTAGTGAATGTCATGGATTGGTGCTCCATGGCACCACCCCAGCCCATTTCGGCATGTCCGTATTTTTCCTTCTGGAAAGGATAAACGCCAAACAATGTATCATACAATTGAAGGGACGGAACAATATCCGGAGTTTGTGCAACGGCCGATGCAGAATCTTCGGGATAAACATAATTCAACACTTCCAGTGTATCGCCGGCGTACGGAACCCAGTTGGAATATTTGGCGTAATTGGTCACCGCAAAACAAATCAGATAGGTTGCAATGGGGTAGCGGTGTTTCCAATGGAATATCTTATTCGGTCCGCTGGTGGTTTCTGAAACCAGCAGGCCGTTACTTCCGACCCGGTTTCCGATCGGTGCGGTAACAATTACATCAATGGAATCCGCTTTGTCGGTCAAACTATTTTTGCACGGCCACCAGTCGCTGGAGCCATACGGTTCAGAAAGTGTCCAGATGATCGGCGCGCCGCTATGGGTACTTTGCATGAAAGCGCCGAAACCCGTATACGGCGGAACGCCCTGGTAAAAAACAGAAATTGAATCCATTGCAGCAACAGGAATAGTTGAAAGTAGCACGGCTGTGATCACATCGTTCACATGGTTGAATGAAAGTGAACTTCCATGATATTTTATCGAATCGACGGTAAGTGAACTGGAAAGATTGAATTGAATGGAATCAAAATTAGGAGCAAGCGGTTTAAAATAAGTGGTGACTTCTCCCTTGATAAAATTTACTGCCGGATCTGCCTGCCATTCGCAGCGGTAATAGCTTACGTCATAGTCGCAAATGGTTGTAAACGGAGCGGGAGCTATTTTTGAAGCATTGGCTTTTTTTTCGGCTTCAACCAATTCTTTGAACTGTCGATCGAAGTCTGCATTCTGGGCGCCGGCTTTTAACAAGCAGGCGGATAAGATAAAAAATAAATAGGGTTTCATGACTGAGGGTTTAATGGGTAAAGATACTTTAATAAAAAATTAAGTACAAAATTAATTATTTACCGGATTATAATTTTCTTGTACATGTTCAGAGTTCCGGAGTTAAGCCGGATGAAATATAATCCGCTGGAAATGTTTCCGACATCAATCATGACATCTTTTAGATTGTTTACTGCGACTTCTTTGATCGTCCTGCCCGAAATATCCATTAGACGGATGGTCATAGCAGAAAAGGGTTTGGAAAAAAGTATCTGGATCTTTTCATGCGCCGGGTTTGGAAAAACTAAGATCTGATCGGTTGATTCAATTTCGTTTACAGAAGAAACCGTATTGTTATTTGTTATCAGCCAAAGATCAGGATCCAGTTTTACTGAATCCACAGCAAACGGAATGGTAACAGTATACGTTTGTCCGGAAAAAGTATTGTCAAAACGGATAATCGTATCCTTAGTAGTATTTTTGAATTCGATCGGCAGCGGTAGTTTAAAAAACGATGCAGTCCCGATCGACTGTGTTTGATTTACGGTGAGATCGACTGAACTTCCTGTCTGATTCCAGGTGATCTGGTACGAGGGAAATCCTTCTCCCGTAAACCAGTCATTAAAATACCACGTGAGATTTTGCCCGGATGAAGTTTCAAAATGCTGTTTCAGATCCGAGGTATGAGCAAAACCGTACGCAAGATTCGGAGCGTTGAGATAATTATTCAATGCAGCAAAAAATGCCGAGTCGCCGATGATCCACCTGAGCTGGTGCAGGATCATAGCGCCTTTTGCGTAGCTGAGCCGGCTGTCAAAGATCCGGTTGATATCGGTTGTGTCGCTGCATAAAACAGTTCCGCCCGGCTGACTTGTGATCGCATTTATCCTGCTTGACTTAAAAGGCATCCACCAAACCCCGTTGAGCATCCGTTCATAGGCAATACCAGAAAGATAGGTGGCGAGCCCTTCGTTGAGCCAGATATCTTTCCAACTGGCACATGTGACCTTATCGCCAAACCACTGATGCGCCAGTTCGTGGGCAAGGGTTTCGAATCCAAAACAGTTGGTGCAGAAAAAGGTCATCGTTTGATGTTCCATCGTCATACCGGCTTCCACGTGTCCGTATTTTTCATTTGCAAAAGGATATAATCCGAACAACGTATCGTACAGCTGCATGATGGGCACGTCTTCAGGGGTCTGAGTTGCCGCACTTGCTGAATCTTCCGGATAAACATAGCTCTTCACAACTAGATTTGATGAGTTGAAAGGAATGTAATTCGTGTAGGTAACATAATTGGTAACTGCCATGCAGATAAGGTAGCTGGCGAGCGGGTAGCGGTGTGTCCAGTGGCAAACTCTGTTTGCGCCATTAATTGCTTCGGAAACAAGGATTCCGTTGCTCGCTGCACGATAGGCTGATGGGGAAGTGATGATCACATCAATGGAATCCGCTTTGTCTGTCAAGCTGTTCTTGCATGGCCACCAGTCGCTGGCGCCATA
>JAHEYJ010000213.1 GCA_023251675.1 Bacteroidota bacterium | reverse complement strand
AGGATGAAGTAAAGATCTGAATGCAGGTGAGATCAAAGGTCATTCACTTTTCCGCTCATGCTTTCGATGACCACTTTTATTACCCTGACGCTTCTTACATTCTTTTCTGTAAAAACCGATTCCGGTTTGCCGGAGTAATGCTCCATGATCATGTTCAGCGATTTGATCTTTTCCGAATCATCATCGACTAAAAAAGCTTTGCCGAACCCAATAACGGTTTTGTATTTCATCTTCCAGCCCGTACAGGCATGTTCTCCTTTGATCAGCTCGGTGTCGGTCTCGATTTCAAAACAAACATGGTTATTCTTCTCAATGATGTCGGTCTTCATTCCTCGTTTGGCGCAATGAAAATGCAATTCCCTGTTCTTATAGCCGAAATTCAGCGGTACGATGTAGGGTTGATCGTCCAGCGACAATCCTAATCTGCAGATCATTGCTTTGCCGATGATCTCTTCTATCTTTTTTATGTCGGTCACTTCACGTTCTTTTCTTCGCATAATTATTTTGAATTGAAATTATAGATTCTTTTCTTCTTTCTTTAATTGTCCAATTAGATATTGATAGGCTTTACTGATGACGAGGGAATATGTTTTCGACTGAAACTCCTGGCCTCTTCCGCTTGTTTTATCAAAGACTGTCATAGTAAATACCTGATCGTCATTCATGTCAAAAGATGCCGTGTATTTAAGCAAGATGGCTTTTAATTTGGTCGTGTTTCTCATTTTTCCATTAGTGCTAAAAGCTTTGAAGTGGTGTTCCAGTTGCGGATGGTCATGTTTTGATATACAGGAAGTGAAATGATCTTGACCAGGCGGCCCTGGGTGGCTTTGCAGATGAGACGTGAAAAATACAAAGTGTGCTTTCCTGCGGAGGCTGTTTCAATGTCCGTTTTTATTTGAACATGCTTTAAAGCTTCTCCAGGTTCAAGTGGTTCTTTTAAAAATACAACATCGTACCGGTAGGCATCCTGATTCTTACCGAACCCTTTTGGGGCAGCTTCAACAACGGTCCGGAGTTGTATATATGAAATAAGCACAACACTGGATCGGTATTTGAATTTTCCTGAAAGTTCTTTTTCGATTTTCGCTGTAAGCTTGATCGCGTTCTTCTCATTCGATGCGAATAAAACATTTCCGCTTTGAATAAAAGTTAAAACATCCGTGAATCCCATTTTTTCAAAACACAATTTCAGATCAGCCATTTTAATGATGTTCTTTCCACCCACATTGATGCCGCGCAATAAAGCAAGATATTTGACTGTTGCCATGATCGTTATTTTCTTTTCACAAGAAATTTATTCATTCCTATAATGATAAGAAGAATTATTAATATACTAAGATAGAAAGTTGTGAACGAACTTTTTAATACTGAAAATACATTGGTGATTTGAGAGAGGAGAATGGAATTGCCGGGATAACTCCTGAGCATGGATATGATGCCGGTGTTTTCACAGTAGTCGAAGAGTCCGGCAAAAAGCGGAACAAAACAGAAAATAAAATAATTGCCGTTGAGTTTTCCTAGTTTATTCAGAAAAAATGCAATCAGCAGGCAATAGGTGATGCCGGAAAAGAAAGGAAAGAACAGGTCGACCGGAATCTGGTTGTACAGATAGGCCTGTCTTCCTTTTTCTCCTAATGCATTCAGCAGGGTATTTACGTAGCCCGGATCGTAACCTAAAGGCATCATGTCTAAGATCTTCATTCCGCCTGAAAAATGCATCACGGTGGGTATGGTAACGGCGAGCATCAATACATACAGGCTATTTGTAATGATAAGAAGCGCAATAATTTTTTTGCCGCCAATATTATTTTTGATCAGGTTCTGCATTTGGGATTGCCGGAAGAGAATCATGCTTCCAAACTTATGAAATTTCGGATTTGTTATTAGCGATTTCGTACAAGTATATTATGCTTCGTTTGTCTTACTTTGATATTACAAAAGTAAAACCAACTGAAAATGAAAAACATATTGACCCTGCTTTCACTTTTTGTTTTTGCCATTTTAACAAATGCGCAAACAACCCTGATTGATACCATAATTTCAGGCGGAATCCCGCGTACGTATCGCTTATATGTTCCGGCAATTTACAACGCAAGCAATCCTGCTCCTTTGATCATTAATATGCATGGTTATACGAGCAATGCAACGCAGCAGCAGAGCTACACTAATTTTAAACCCATTGCCGATACGGCAGGTTTTATAATGGTCTATCCGCAGGGGACGGTAGACAACAACGGTTATACTTTCTGGAATGCGGGCATTGGCAACGGAGGCGTAGATGATATCGGGTTCTTGTCCCATTTGATCGACTCATTAAAATCGAAATACAATATCAATTTAAACCGGGTGTATTCAACCGGTTTCAGCATGGGTGGTTTTATGAGCCATATACTGGCCATTGCTTTAAGTGATCGTATAGCTGCCATTGCTTCGGTGTCAGGAACATTTTTTACAAATCAATATCCATACACGGCCACCCAAGCGGTTCCGGTTATGCAAATACACGGCACTGCCGATGGAACCGTTCCTTTTACTGGCGGCAGCGGTATGGTTGCCGTGGATAATACAGTAAAGTTTTGGGTGAACAGCGATCATTGCGATACAACTCCTGTGTTTACTGCTGTTCCAGACGTTAATGCGGGAGACGGCTGCACGGCGGAACATTATGTGTACAATAATGGAGATAATGGCAGTACGGTAGAATTTTATAAAATAGTCGGAGGCGATCATACCTGGCCGGGTGCGTATAATATCGGAAAGGTTACCAATCAGGACATGAGCGCTTCAAAAGAGATCTGGCGGTTCTTCAATCACTATTCATTAACAACGGCCATAAAAGAAAATGATAATAATTCAGGGAATACGATTCTTATCTATCCCAATCCTGCTGCGGAGAATATGACAGTGCAATTTGAAAACAGGAACTATCATTCAGCTGATATCACGGTATACAATGCTATTGGGCAACGCGTAATTACACAATCATGCATAAATGGAATGCCATCAGTTTCTTTAAATACCGCTTCATTGCCAGCCGGAATATATTCCATGCAAGTGTGGTTTGATAAAAAAAAGAGTAGTTATAAGAAATTAATTATCGCAAAATAAAATTTAATTTATTGTGTGTTTGTTCCGCGCCATCCGGTAATGCGTTCCCGGTTCCATGCGTAACCCGGCCTGTCTTTTCATTCGCTACGAATCCGGATCGTATCTCCCGCTCTAAGAGATGCATGTGCGAAAAACGCTTATGTATTAATCCGGCATTTTCATAATATTGTATTCTCTTAATCCGGAAGATGCTTTATTTTAATGATGATATATCCGTTTATTTTGGTAAGCACAATGCATTGCCTCATCGTCATTTTGCAATTGAAATAATGATCGGGATGAATTGCCTTTTGGAATCCAGGCAGATCAACAAACACCTGAAGCCGGCAAAGGCATTTATGGTTTTGCCGAATTACCTGCACCAGTTTACATCGGATAGCGGCGAAGGAGAAAAATTAATTGTTTTTGTTGATGCCGGTCTTCCAATGGCAAGAAGCATCATTTCAAATTATCAACTCAAAGAAAAAAAAATTGTAACACTCGACTATCGGCCCGTTGAAAAATTCGTACAAACGATTTGCAGGGAAAAGGAAGGCTCTTCTGAGAATCACAATGAAAAGTTATACGGCAGCCTTGTCCGATTCGCAAATCATTTGTGCGCAGGAAATCCGGGGAAAAAACAGGTTGTTCCGGATTTAGATCAGCGAATCATGGCTGCGATAGCGTATGTTCAGGAAAATATCCGGGATCAAATGCTGGATTTTTCTTTGTTGGCAAAAAAAGTTTGTTTATCCGAAAGCAGGCTGGCGCATTTGTTTAAAAAAGAAATGGGAATTCCTTTCCGGAAATATGTTTTATGGATCCGTTTAAAAGCAGCCATTGCCGCCATAAAGAATAAGCATAGCCTGACGCAGGCGGCCTACATAGCCGGTTTCTCGGATAGTTCGCATTTCAGTAAAGTATATTCTGAAACATTTGGAATAAAACCATCATTGCCGTTATTGGATTATAAAAAGTAGGCGGTGTGTGTTAGCCTGTGTTTTTCCTTTCTCATGCGGTATTTGGTATGACACTTGATAAGTTTCGTTAGTTTTAATCCCAATAAATTAGTTAACGATCTTCTTACTGAAGCAACTTTACATATACCTGCTCATTGTATTGTCTGCCGGCAATATCTTTTCCCAAAACGATACGGCTAAATCCAATCTTTCCTTCGACCTGGGCATAACCCGTAACGGAAATATAAATGCATGGCCTTTTTTCAAAAGAGTAAAGAATGAAGAAAAGAAAGAACTGCAGATCCTGTATCCCTTCTTTTCGGAAAAAGAAAATTATCGTTTGCAAGCGCAGCACTTTCAATTCCTTCCTTTTTATATAAGTGACAGCAGTTCAAAAGAAACGGATAAACG
>JAHEYJ010000086.1 GCA_023251675.1 Bacteroidota bacterium | reverse complement strand
TATGCGGGAATATTACTTATTCTGTTGTGATCAAAGATGCGTATGGCTGTACGGTTCAGAAAACAAAAAATGTCACACAACCAACGCTCCTGGTCTCAAACGGAACTTCAACAAGTTTAGCCTGTTTTAATGTTTGTACCGGAACCGCATCCGTGAATCCTTCAGGAGGCACTTCGCCTTATTCCTATTCCTGGAATGGAGGGGCAACAACTTCTGCCCAAACTTCTCTTTGTGCAGGAAATTATACTTGTACTGTTACTGATGCGAACGGATGCACCAGCACGTATTCCACAACGATCAACCAACCCACTCAACTCACGGCAACGGTAACAGGAACTGATCTTGCATGTAATTCTATTTGCACAGGGTCTGTTACCGTGACGGCATCTGGCGGCACAGGAACATACACGTATGCGTGGGCTCCTGGAGGTTATACTACATCATCCTGTACAGGGCTATGTGCCACAACCTACTCCTGTACCATTTCAGATGCACATGGATGTTCCTTGGTGAAAACGATTACTTTATCTCAACCCTCTGCTATCACCATTGCCCCGACAACAACTAATATTCCCTGCTTCGGTCAATGCATTGGAAGTGTGACTGCAAATGCAGGAGGAGGCGTTTCTCCTTACACCTATTCCTGGTCTCCGGGTGGATGTACAACTTCTTCCTGTTCCAATCTTTGTGCAGGAACATACTCTTTGAATGTTTCAGATAATAATGGATGTTTTATATCGGGTACTGCAAATGTTACGGAGCCGAGTTTACTTTCCGTTTCACTTGCTCCTATTGATGTGAGTTGCAGCGGGCTATGCAACGGAAGTGTAACCGCTACTGCCAGCGGCGGAACGGTTCCCTATACCTACACATGGTCAGGAGGATGCTCTACCTCTTCCTGCACAGGTTTATGTGTAGGATCCTATTCCGTAACTGTAAAAGATTCGCAAGGATGTACTGCCACCTCTTCTGTAACCATAACGGCCCCATTGCCTCTGACTGCAAATGCTTCAAGTACTGCTGCATCCTGTTTTGGAATTTGTGATGGAAAAGTTACATCCGCTGCATCCGGAGGAACAGCCCCATACACTTATTCTTGGCTGCCGGGCGGATGTACGACATCTACTTGTTCAGGGCTTTGTGCAGGAAATTATACCTTAACATTAAGAGACGCCCATGGCTGTTCTTCTACCGCAACAGCAACTGTTTCTCAACCCAATGTATTTATTGTTTCCATTTCTTCTGCAACACCTAACCCTTTGAACTGTAACGGAGACTGTAATGGAACTGCAGCCACTTCCGTTTCAGGCGGAACTCCTTTGTATACTTATGCCTGGTCAAATGGAGAAACCACTCCATCGATTACAGGGCTTTGCGCGGGCTTATACAATGTAACGGTTACGGATGCAAATGGTTGCCCGGCCTCTACTTCTGTAACTTTTTTACAGCCGTCAACGCTTTCTGTAACTATAGCTTCATCAAACCCAACCTGCAGCAATTCTTGTAATGGTTCTATCTCAGCTGTTGCGGGCGGAGGAACACCCGGGTATACCTATTCCTGGCTTCCAGGCGGACAGAGTTCCACGGCTATTTCTTCTTTATGTGCAGGCGATTATACCCTCACCGTTACTGACACCAAAGGATGTTCAAATACGCAAACCGTTACGCTTACATCACCTACGGCTATTTCTGCAAATACGGTCGTGCTTAATAATGTTTCATGTTCCGGATTATGTGATGGGTCTGCAAATGCTATTCCCTCGGGCGGAACCTCTCCTTACACTTTTCTATGGGAAGATGGACAAACGACGGCTGTAGCGACCGGGTTTTGCGCCGGAACACATACGGTAACGGTAACTGACATTAACGGATGTTCAGATATTGATATTATATCTATTTCCCAGCCATCGGTTCTGACTTCAGCTGTTTTCTCATCCACGTCGAGTTGTTCTCTATGTAATGGTATTGGAGTCGTTACCACCTCTGGAGGAACTACACCTTACTCTTTTTTATGGTCTCCCGGCAGCCAAACTACATCTACAGCTGTAAATCTTTGTGTCGGTGTCTATACCGTGAATATAACGGATGCAAGAGGTTGTACCAATATCGTTACTGTAAACATTTCACCTGTTGTCACTCTTTCTATCTCCGTTTCAGGAACGAGTGTAAGCTGCCCTGGTTCTTGTGACGGAATTGCGAATGCGGCTCCATTTGGCGGCGGTTTTCCTTATACCTATTCATGGACAACAACTCCTGTGCAAACAGTTGCAACAGCGACAGGGCTTTGTGCAGGAAACTACACCGTATCGGTTGCTGACGTGAACGGATGCGTATCCACTAATACATTAACATTTACTAACCCTCCTGCGCTGTCTGCTTCTATGAGCAGTGTTCCTGCTTCCTGCGGGGTTTGTAACGGAACAGCAACTGCTGCACCAACCGGTGGAACAGGAGCATATACTTACACATGGTCTGGCTTTCCCGTACAAACCACAACAACTGCCACTGGGTTATGTGCGGGCAATTACTCAGTGACTGTTGCAGATGCCAACAATTGCACATTAACAAATACAGTTTCTGTCGGAAGTGTTCCGGCCATCAGTAACAGCGCCTCCACAACACTTTCTGCATGCGGAGGAAGTACAGGCGCAATTTGTGTCACCCCATCGGGAGGAACACCGGGTTACACTTATCTTTGGTCGCCGGGCAGTGCCACAACCGCCTGCCTTACCGGTTTGGCTGCAGGAATTTATACCGTTACGATAACGGATGCTGCCGGCTGTAGTGAAACATTTCAGAATGTAATCAATAACACTGGAGCTCCTTCTATCACTGTAAATTCTCAGATCAATCCGACTTGCAATGCAAGTTGTAATGGTTCAATTTCAATTACTGCATCCGGAGGTGTTCCCTCTTATAATTATTTATGGGCACCGGGCAGTCAAACTACAACTTCCGTTTCTTCATTATGTGCCGGTACGTATATTATCAGGGTAGATGACGCTCAGCCTTGTACTACTTTTTCTTCCATCATTATTACCGACCCCACTCAATTATCAATTAATCCTACAATAACAAATGTTTCATGTTCCGGAGGAAATAATGGAAATATCTGCTTGTCTCCTTCCGGAGGAAATGCTCCTTACACCTATAAGTGGCTGCCGGCAGGGCAAACCACATCGTGCTTAAATGCACTTACTGCCGGAACCTATTCCGTTGTTGTAACCGATGCGATCACGTGTGATGATACGGTAGCGATTCCTGTATCGTCACCCGCTACGCTCAGTATAACCATCGCTTCTACAAATGTAACCTGCAATGGTTTCAACAATGGCACAGCTACAGCGTCTGTGTCAGGGGGTACCGCAACTTATACTTATTCCTGGAGTACCGGAGCACTGCTTCCCGGTGTTGTAGGCCTTTCTCCTGGAAATTATTCTCTTACCGTTACCGATTCGAAAGGATGTACCGCAACCGCAAGTGTCTCTATCGCTGAACCTGCAGTGCTTACGACAACTGTTTCCTCAACAAATATTACCTGCAACTCTCTTTGCGATGGAACCACTTTGCTTTCTCCTTCGGGGGGCACAGCAGCCTATTCTTATTCCTGGCTTCCGGGCGGAGAAACGACTTCTCTTATTTCGGGACTATGTGTTGGAAATTTTGTAGGAACCGTTACCGATCTGCATGGATGTACTTCTACAAAAACGGTTTCCATTACGCAGCCTGCAGCATTATCTGTAACAGTTACAACTACTAATGCCAGTTGTTCTGCAGGATGTGACGGATCGGCTTCTTTAAGCACTTCGGGAGGAACCGGAGCTTATACTTACGTGTGGTCTCCCGGTGGATATACAACTGTGTCTGTTACGGGTTTATGTACCGGTTCCTACTCTATTACTGTTTCTGATTTGAATGGCTGCGGAAATACCCAGTTTATTTCTATTAACAGCCCTGCTGTACTGCAGACAAATATTACAAACACTTCGCCCTTGTGCACTTCCAGCTGTGATGGAACAGCTTCTTCGTCTCCGATTGGAGGAACCGGAACGTATACTTATTCATGGAGCACGGTTCCTGTTCAGACAACTGCCTTAGCAACAGGACTCTGTGCCGGAACCTATACGCTTACTTTATCGGATGCAAACGGATGTTCTGTTACGCAGTCAACCAATGTTGTCGCGCCTACTCCGCTCACCCAGGCCAACGGAATTGCAGCAGCCACCTGCCTGCTTTGCAACGGAAGCATCACCATCATTGCATCGGGAGGAACCAGTCCATATTCTTTTTTCTGGAACACAGGGGCAACTACTGCTACCATCACGGGCCTGTGCGCCGGCGTTTATCTGGATACCTTGATAGATGCAAACGGGTGCCTGAGTGTTGATACGATGGGATTAAGCAACACAACCGGGCCAACCATTACAGTGACTCACACGGATGTTCTCTGTTACGGTGCATGCGATGGTACAGGCGCTGTTACTTCAGCTACAGGAGATGGGCCTCCCTGGATATATTCATGGTTCCCTTATACTCAAACCACTTCGTCTATTACCGGTTTATGCCCGCTGCAGTATTTTACAACCGTTACAGATACGAACGGATGCAAAACCGTTGATCCGATAAATGTTATTCAACCGGCTCAGCTTGCATCCAATCCTTCCATAACAAACGTTACTTGTTTCGGAATTTGTAACGGAGGTATTGCCACCAGCGCATCGGGTGGAACAGGTGCTTATACTTATTTGTGGAATCCCGGATCACAAACCACTTCTTCTATCACCGGTCAATGCGCCGGAACGTATACACTCACACTTAAAGATGCTAATAACTGTGTGTTCACTTCAACCATAACGATAGGGCAGAATACCATTCTTACTTCAAGCGTAACGTCAACAAATGATTCCTGTAATCTTTCTTGTGATGGAACGGCTTCCGTATTAATCAGCGGAGGTACAGTTCCTTATACTTATTTATGGTCTCCCACCAATCTAACTACTTCTGCCGTAACCGGGTTATGTGCCGGAACGCATACCCTAACTACTACAGATGCCGTGGGATGCCAGAATATTTCCAATGCTGTGATCGCACAGCCATTAGCATTAAATCCCGGATTAACTTCAACCAATCCAACCTGTAACGGATCCTGCAACGGTTCGCTCTCTGCTTCTCCTTCAGGAGGAACTCCCCCATACACTTATTTATGGAATCCGGGAGGCGCGACTACTACTTCGGTTACCGGACTTTGTGCAGGAAATTATACGTTCACTCTTTCTGACACAAACCGATGTTCTATAACTACAACCGTTTCCATTACTGATCCGGCAATTCTAACCTGCACTTCAACAGCAACCAGTGCATCCTGCAATAATCTTTGCGATGGAAATATTGATATAACTCCTTTCGGCGGAACCAGCGCATTTACATTTACATGGTCGCCCGGCGGACAAACCACTGAAGATATTACCGGCCTCTGTCCCGGAATTGATTCGGTCCTGATCACCGATGCGAACGGGTGTTCGCTCACCTATTCTGTAAGCGTTGGAGTGGTTACGAATGTAGTTTCGAATGCCGGCAATGATACATCCTATTGTGTAGGAGGAACAGCGACCCTTTGCAGTAACAGCACGAATGCAAGTTCACTTGCCTGGTATAACGTAACCGCCGGATGGACTCCCTTAGGTGTTACAAATTGTATCAGCCAGTCACCGGCTGCCGGTATAACCAATTATGCACTTGTTGCCACAAACGGAATTTGTTCCGATACGGATTATGTTTCAGTGACGGTAAATAATTATCCTGTTCTTGTTGCCAGCAACGACACTACTATTTGTTTTGGTGATTCAGTTACCCTCTGCGTAAACGGAGCAATGGCCTATCAATGGTATACATTACCTGCATGGACGCCTCTTGCAACCGGAAGTTGCATCACCGTTTCGCCTGCTGCGGGTACAACTTCTTACGGAATCATCGGCTCGAACGGCGTTTGTTCTGACTCTGATTCCGTTGCTGTTACCGTATTATCATTGCCTATAGCCATTGCAGGAAACGATACTGCAAATTGTTATGGAGACAGTATTGTACTTTGTTCTTCAAGTCTTAACACAACTTCAGTTGCCTGGTATAGCATACCTGCATGGACATTGATCGACACGACGGCCTGCATTACAGTTGTTCCGCCTGCGGGAATAAATGATTATGCGCTCATCGCCTCCAATGGAATCTGCAGCGATACCGATACAGTTAATGTAGTAATCTATCCGGCAGTAATAGTTGATGCCGGAGTGAATGTTTCCGTACTTTCTTCCACAATTACACAACTAAACGGCACAGGAAACGGCACTTACGTTTGGGCTCCTGCAACCGGTTTAAGCAACACGACCATTGCAAATCCAACGGCTACGCTGACCGTGACCACCACTTATACGCTGACCGTGACCGATACCAGCGGATGCATTGGGTGGGATACTGTACGCATAACCATTATTCAGGTTGTTGTTCCTAATGACGGGCTTTCCCCCAATGGTGACGGAATAAATGATATCTGGGAAATTCCGAGTATTGAATTTTTCCCTGGCGCATTGGTGGAAGTTTATAACCGCTGGGGCGAACGCCTCTTCAGCACAACGGATTACAAGAACAACAAGTGGGATGCAAAATACAACGGCAAGGATTTGCCGGTAGGAACCTATTATTACGTTATTAACCTGAACTCTGATCTGCATAAAGAGCCGATCACAGGGCCGATAACGATTTTGAGATAGTTGGGAAACTGGAATGTTGGAATGTTGGAATGTTGGAATGTCAACACCAACTGTAACTTTAATAAAATGAAGATGAAAAAAATAATATTCATACTGTCCTTCTGCCTTCTGCCTTCTGCCTTCTGCCTTCTTTATGGACAGCAGCTTCCGCTCTTCAGCCAATATATGCTGAACGATTATTTTCAGAACCCGGCTATTGCAGGCAGCCGTCCGGCCTTTGATCTTATTTCGGCGAACCGGCTTCAGTGGATAGGAATTACCGATGCTCCGCGTACGTACGCCCTCAGCATGGAAGGTCCTATACGGGCAAAAAACATGGGCGTGGGAGGTTATTTATTTTCGGATGTGACCGGCCCGTCACGAAGAGTGGGTTTTACAGGGTCCTATGCCTATCATATAAAACTGACAGAGAAAATAAAAATTTCACTTTCTGTTTCTGCCGGTGTGATGCAGTTTGCCGTGGATGCCACCAAACTTACACTTGCAAACATGAGCGATTATGTTTTTGCCAACGGCTATGAATCGAAAGTAGTTCCTGACCTGGGCGCATCCTTTTATTTATACGGGCTGCCAAAAGAGAACGGGACCGGCAACTGGTGGCTCGGCGGATATGCACCCCAGATCTTTCCTGCTAAATTAAAACTGTTTGAAACACCTGTATCCACAGGGACGCTCGTCACGCACTTGTATGCGATGGGCGGATATAAATTATTCATCACGGATGAATTCGCTGCGGAGCCTTCCTTCCTTGTAAAAATGGTCAACCCGGCTCCTTTGCAGATCGACGGCGGCCTGCGCATTATTTATAAAAACAAGATCTGGATCGGCGGTACGTATCGCACCAAAGATGCCATGAGCGCTATGGTTGGCTATACTTATAAAGACAATCTCACGTTCGGCTATTCATACGACATCACTACTTCCAACCTGAAGAACTACAGCAACGGAACGCATGAACTCATGATCGGGCTGAGGTTTAAAACGCCGGTTGTTCCGGTTGCTCCGAAAGCAGAGTGATCAATACTGCAGCAGTTTCAGCAACTTTTTCTCAAACCTTTCTTTAGGAAGGAAATTCTTTTCCAATGTTTCCGTGAAAGGGACGGGTGTATCTAAAGAACCTTCGCGCATCACAGGGGCATCCAAATATTCAAAACAGTGTTCGGTGATGAGCGCTGAAATTTCTCCGCCGATCCCACCCGTGAGTGTGTCTTCGTGAAGAACGATCGCCCGCCCGGTTATCTTTACGCTTTCAAAAATAGTTTCCGTATCCAGCGGAGCCAGCGAGCGGAGATCAATCAGTTCAACATTCTCTAATTTATTTTTTTTAATTATCTCCAGCGCCCAGTGAACGCCCATACCATAGGTTATAACTGTGACTTGTGACTTGTGACTTGTGACTTGTGAAATTTCCTTCACAACCCTCGCCTTCCCGATCGGAATTGTATAATAACCTTCCGGCACCTCTTCCGTGATGCTGCGGTAAAGTGATTTATGCTCAAAGAACATGACTGGATTTGGATCGTCAAAGGCAGAAAGCAACAGTCCTTTTGCATCTGCAGAAAAAGCAGGATAAACTATTTTCAATCCGGGAATGTGAAAGAACCACGCTTCGTTGGACTGCGAATGGAACGGTCCTGCCGCGGCGCCGGCGCCGGTGGGCATTCGGACAACCACATCCGCTGCCTGCCCCCAGCGCCAGTATGCTTTCGCAAAATTATTTACGATCTGCGTCATTCCTTCCGAAACAAAATCGGCGAACTGCATTTCCACCATCGCTTTCATTCCGACGATGCTGAGCCCGAATCCGGCTCCGAGAATGGCGCTTTCACAAAGAGGCGTATTTCGCACGCGTTCTTTTCCGAACTCTTTTACAAAACCATCCGTGATCTTGAAAACGCCGCCATAATCCCCAATATCTTGTCCCATGAGAACAAGATTGGAATGTTTTCTCATAGCCAATTTCAATCCGTCGGAGATCGCATCTACTAATCTCATATTCTTTTTCTCCCCATCCCCGCCTCTCCCTTTCTCCGTTTCTTTTTTCAGTTGAGCGGGAGAACCGGTGAACGGGGGAACCGGGGCATACACATCCTTCACTTCCTCTTCCGTATCCGGCACGACTTCTTTTTCTGCGAACGCTGTTTCAATCGCATCTGAAATTTCTTTTTTTATTTCTGTCTTGAAATCAGAAATACTTTTCTCACTTAGTATATTTTCATTCAGAAGAAATTTTTCATAGTTCAAAAGCGGATCCTTCCTTCCCCATTCTTCAAAAAGTTTTTTGTCAACGTATTTTGTTCCGCTCGCTTCTTCATGCCCGCGCATACGGAAAGTGATGCATTCAAGCAGAACGGGGCGTGGATTTTTCCGGATGCTCTCAGCAAGCGATCTGACGGTATCATACACTTCCAAAATATTATTTCCATCTACCTGTACCGCTTCAATGCCGTACCCGATCGCTTTATCAGTAAACTGCCTGCACCGGAATTGTTCCGAAGAAGGAGTCGACAATCCATAGCCGTTATTTTCAATCGTAAAGATCACGGGTAAATCCCACACCGCCGCTACGTTCACGCTTTCATGAAAGTCGCCTTCCGAGCTGCCGCCATCGCCGGAATAGACCAGCGTAACTTTTTTTTCTTTCTTCAAAAGATGGCCAAGCGCAATACCATCCGCCACTCCCAGTTGGGGGCCGAGATGGGAGATCATGCCGATGATCTTATATTCCTGCGTGCCGAAATGAAAGCTCCGGTCGCGCCCTTTGGTAAAACCGGACTTTTTTCCCTGGAACTGCGCAAAGAGTTTCGCGAGAGGAATTCCTCTCACTGTAAAAACACCGAGGTTGCGGTGCAGCGGAAGAATGTATTCATCCTTCTCCAACGCCATGGCAGCGCCCACCGAACAGGCTTCCTGCCCGATCCCGGAAAACCATTTGGTGATTTTTCCCTGCCGAAGGAGCACCAACATCTTTTCCTCTATCATGCGGGGCTTCAGCAATTCCTTATAAAGAGAAAGTAATATTTCAGCAGAATGATTTTTCCTGTTGAAATTGATGGGGGTATCAACGTTTATCATCAGAAATACCTAATAAAGGGTAAAAATATACAAGGCAAAGTTAGTAGATTTGATATACCCGATTATGCAGCAGGTTCTTGTATATTTTATTCTTTCCTCAGCAGTCCTTTATCTCTGCATGAAGGCCTATGCGGTTTTTTTCAGAAAGAAGTCTTCCGGCGGCTGTGCAAAATGCCCTGCGAAATAGCATTCATTCCGGTTTTATTTTCCCTGCCATTTACTTAAAACACAAAGGCAAAAATATATCTTTGCCCAAAACTCATTTGTATGAATAAAAAGAAATCCCGGCAAAAACGGGACAGGTCCGAAAAACTTTTTGAAAAGGCAAAAACTTATTTTCCGGGCGGCGTAAATTCTCCTGTCCGCGCGTTTCGTTCTGTTGGAGGAACTCCTCTGTTCATTGAGCAAGGAAAAGGCGCTTATATCTGGGATGCTGACGGAAATAAATTCATTGACTTCTGCTGCTCGTGGGGACCGCTGATCCTCGGACATGCAAATCCGAAAGTGGTGAAAGCCATAAAGACGGCGGTTGAAAAAGGAAGTTCATTCGGCGCACCAACCGAACTTGAAAACAAACTGGCAGAATTAATTCTATCTAACAATAAGTACATTGAAAAGATCCGTTTTGTCAGCTCGGGAACAGAAGCCGTGATGAGCGCCATCCGTTTAGCGAGAGGCTACACCAAACGAAATAAAATTTTGAAGTTTGAAGGATGCTATCACGGGCATTCCGATTCGTTGCTGGTAAAAGCAGGATCCGGATTAGTGACGTTCGGCAACACTTCTTCGGCCGGAGTTCCCGAAGCATTTGTGAATGAAACCATCGTTTGCCCGCTAAATAATAAAGAAGCGGTGAAAGAGGCATTTTCAAAATTCAAAAACGAAATTGCCTGCATTATCATTGAACCGATCCCTGCCAATAATGGTTTGCTGTTACAGGATAAATCGTACTTGCAGTTTCTCCGAGATATCTGCACAGAAAATAAAACACTGCTGCTCTTTGACGAAGTGATCTCCGGCTTCAGGATCGGATTCACCGGGGCGGCCGGTTTTTATAATATCAAACCCGACATCATCACGTACGGAAAGATCATCGGCGGCGGACTTCCTGTCGGCGCGTATGGAGCCAGTGCGGAGATCATGAGCCATATCTCTCCTGAAGGTGCGGTGTACCAGGCCGGAACGCTGAGCGGAAATCCGGTGGCAATGGCTGCAGGCATAGCGCAACTCACCGAATGCCTGAAGAAAGGATTTTATGAGAAGCTTGAGAAAAAGACGAATGCTTTTGTTACCAGTATCAGGAATCAGGTATCAGGAATAAAAATATTTTCCATCGGGAGTATTTTCTGGATTGCGTTTACAGATAAAGAGAAAATACAACGTGCCGAAGAGATCGATGGCGATTCAATGAAACACTTCCGAAAAATTTATCACGAGTTACTCGAGCAAGGCGTATATCTTGGCCCGTCGGGATATGAAGTTGGATTTGTGAGCGAAGCACACACGGAAGCAGATCTGAAAAAGGCGGGAGAGATAATTGTAAAAAACATCAGGAAGATTTAATTTTTACAAGAAGGGAATCCATTCTAATTCATATTTATCATTTTTTCAAGAACGAACTACAATTATTGTTTTTATATACCTAATTTATCTGTACCCAATAAAAAACAGCATAATCTATTTCATCAGACATTATCAGGTGAAAGCAAAAATAATTTCCTTAATGTTCCTGGTTCCATCCTATGCCATGGCACAGGAGAAACTAGGAATAGCCAACAGCAATTATTCCAGTACCAACAGCATATTTCTTAATCCTTCCTCTTCTGTAGATTCCCGCACGTTTATCCAAATGAACCTGATCGGCGCCAATGCGTATGCATACACCAACCAGTTCTATCTGCCGGCTTTCAGCGTTTGGCAGTTAAAAAATGGATATAACCAAACTCCAGTGGTAGTGGACAGCAAGATGAAGAAATTCCTGTACGGGAATTTTTCGCTGGATGCTCCGGCAATCGTACTCAGTCACCGGAGGATTGGTGTCGGATTTTTTGTAAGAGGGCGGGCAGAAATAGATTTTCGCAGAATCCCCTATCAGCTTTCACGGATATTTTTATTGAATCAAGTACCTACGGAAGTACCTCCCGAAGCCCGTCTCAACCTGAGAAATGTAAAGCTGAGCAGTATGTCCTGGGCGGAATACGGGCTCAACTTCGGGATGATGGTACACAAGCGGAACAATGTGCTGATCACGGCCGGGGGCAATGTAAAGTATCTGACCGGCATCGATCTCTTCTATGCCGATCTGCGGCAGCTCAAAGGATATATTAAAGACACAACCGTTAATGTAGAAAACCTGCAAGGAAAAGTTTTATCCAGTGATCCCGGCTGGAATACAGGAAAAGGGTATGGATTGGATCTGGGAATCACCTACCGGAGATCCCTGAACAGCGATGTGGAATATGAAGGCTATTATGTGAATTCAAAAAGATCGGATTGCAATTGCATTGATTATCGCTACAAAGCCGGACTGTCCTTATTAGATCTGGGATATATCAAGTTTCCGAAAAAAACATATAAGGCCAGCGTTGACGGATCGCTGTATGTTCCGAATTATAATGATGCGGGGCCGCTGAACTCCCTCATCCAAATCGGATTTCATACAAAAGTGGAATACAACATTCCGATCACGGCAGTGCTTCCCACCGCATTGAGCGCCCAGCTGGACTTGAACCTATATCATCATATCTATTTGAACGGGACCATAATAAAAAATGTGATCCCGGCTTCAATGACAGGAGTGCAGCGTGCAAACTTATTGTCCATTACGCCACGCTATGAACGCAAACAATTTGAGTTTGCCTTGCCTCTCACCTTTCACCGGTTCCTGTATCCGCAGCTTGGTTTTGCTTTTCGCATACGGAGCTTTGTTTTGGGAATGGATAATCTGTTCCCGCTTATCATCAAGAAGAATACTTATGGCTTGAACGTGTATTTCAACATAGCGATATCCATGTTTAAAAACCCAGCCTGCCGCGAGAAACCGGCTCCTAAGAAGAAAAAAGAGAAAGTCAAGAAAAGATCAACGGCGGACTGCCCGCAATTCAGCAAGCATCATTTCAAGCCTTTTAAACTATTCGGAAGTAAATAAAACCGGAAGAGAATTATTTTCCCACAACTAATTTCATTACCGGGAACGAAACCTTTTTAGAGCTTTCGGTTAACCTGATCTGGTAAATTCCTCCGGGCAGATCTTTGGTATCGATTGTAACTTCTGAACCTTTTGAGACCGCCATTTGCTTGCTGTTGCTAACTGCTTTGCCCAGCGCGTCCGTAATGGTATAAACGATCTTTCCTTCGAACGGTGAATTGAATTTCAGATTTGTTTGATCGTCTGCCGGATTTGGATACAAAACCATATCACTATAGATATCCTGAACACAGTTAACATAGATCACATCTGAATAAGAAAATCTGCCGTCATAGTCCGTTTGCTTCAGGCGGTAATAATATGCGCTGCCCGACTCAAAGGAATGATCGGAAGCAGAATAATCCAATTGAGAACTGCTGTATCCATTCGGTGCTTTAGAAGGAACGACTGCCGCAGAATAAAAATCCTGTCCATCTGCTGAGCGCTCGATTGTAAAATAATTATTGTTCTTTTCAGAAGCTGTACTCCAGTTCAGTTCGGTAGAATTTTCATTGCAATATCCCTCAAACTTTAATAATTCGACCGGAAGTATTCCGTTGACAACGATAGATGAGATCACGATATTCTGAAACTGGCAAACTCCGTATTTTGAATTTGTCGGAGTTCCATTCCTGTAAAGGATATTGATCTTCTTTATTCCTTGTCCGCCCGAAGTATTGATCGTGACCGAAGCATTGGTACAGCTGCATCCATCACTGTTTGTTCTTGCCGTCAGCGTTCTGGATGTTGCCGTATTGCTGATGCTTCCCGAACTTGAAGCGCAACCTCCATATACAATACTGGCGAACCCTATGGCAGCGGCATTCTGATCCACGGCACTTATCGTAACCTGGTCGTCATAATAGGATGAATTATCTCCTGTCCATATAGGTTCATTGAGGTCATATGCATTGAAAGTCACCGGCCCTATGACCGGGGAAGAAAATGAAATGGCCACATTAATCGTAT
>JAHEYJ010000085.1 GCA_023251675.1 Bacteroidota bacterium | reverse complement strand
GGTCGGCAAAATATAATTTTATCCAGGAAGCCAATGCCGGTATCCGTCTTTGCAGTAAAATCTGGTTCGATGGGGGTTTCTTTCGTTTGCACCTGGGAACAGAGGCCCTTTTTCCTAAAGAAAATTATACCAGCTCTGTTGCCGTGCCCACTTTTTTTGAACCTTATTACGAAGCGGGCTTCCGGTTGAATTACATTCCTTCCGAAAAACTTTCTTTGTTTCTTTATGCACTGAAAGGTTATGGCATGTATGAAGATAACAACAGAAAAAAATCTTCCGGACTTTTGGTTACTTATGTTTTCAATGAAAAATTAAATATTGGCTATAGCGGTTATTATGGAGATGATTCCCCGGACAAAGACACTCTGAATCATTTCAGGCAAATGCATAACGCGTTTCTGAACTATAACCATAATAAAATCAAATTCACTGCAGGAATTGATTATTGCATGCAGCAAAATTCTGATACCAGCAGAACGAAAAACGCTTCCATGATCACCGGCTTGGCAATTGTAAAATACCAGTTCATAAAAAAATCAAGTACTTATTTCAGAGGCGAACTATTCAATGATCCGCAAGGGATGATGTCGGGGGCTTTTGCTGACAAAACGGGCAAACACACCGGTTACAAGATCGGGGGCGCCACACTGGGAATTGAATATAAACCGACCGATAATTCATACATCCGTCTTGAAGGAAGAGAATTGATTGCGGACAAGGACCAGGAAATATTTTATTGGAACCTGTTCAATACTAATGCCCGTACGGAACTGATGATCAATATGGGCGTTTCGTTTTAAGCCCCGCCCCTAAAGGGAGAAAGGCAAAAAAAATGCAAACAAACAAATCAATAAAATCAACCGCTCAAAGTCCCTTTAGGGATTTAGGGCAAACCTAAAAACAAATGTTACATTTCGACACAGGCACCACCGGATTCATGCTGCTCGCCACATCACTTGTGATGTTGATGACACCCGGACTTGCATTCTTCTACGGAGGACTGGCAGGCAAAAGAAACATTCTCGGAATCATGATCCAAAGTTTTGTATCCATGGGAATCACCACAGTGATGTGGTATTTGTGCGGATATTCGCTCTGCTTCAGCGGAAATGAACTCGGAGGCGTGATCGGAAATTTTGACAAAGCATTCTTGCATGGCGTGAATCTCAATTCAGCCTTTTCAGGAAATAAAAACATCCCTGAATTTGTTTTCATAGCTTACCAGATGATGTTCGCCATCATTACTCCCGCACTGATAACAGGGGCATTTGTAAACCGCGTAACCTTCAAATCGTATCTGATATTTCTTGTGTTGTGGCAATTGCTGGTTTATTATCCGTTCGCGCACATGGTATGGGGAGGCGGATTACTGGCGCAATGGGGCGTGCTGGATTTCGCAGGAGGAATTGTGGTTCATGCTACAGCGGGGTTTGCTGCGCTTGCATCGGTTATTTATGTTGGAAAACGCAGGGACAAAGCATCACCTCCTAACAGCGTTCCGCTCATCGCGATCGGCACAGGGTTGCTTTGGTTCGGCTGGTACGGTTTCAATGCGGGAAGCGAATTGGACGTGAATGCAATTACAGGGCAGGCATTTTTAAATACAGATGTTGCCGCTTCATTTGCCGCTATTACCTGGCTGGTTATTGAATGGTCCATGGTAAAGAAGCCAAAGTTTGTCGGGCTGCTCACCGGGGCGGTGGCGGGGCTTGCCACCATCACACCCGCCGCAGGTTTTGTTTCACTCAATGCAGCAGTCGTGATCGGTATTGCTTCCGGAGGAGTTTGTTACCTCGCCGTTAACCTTAAAAATAAAATGGGATGGGATGATGCGCTCGATGTATGGGGCGTTCACGGCATCGGCGGATGCCTTGGAACTATTTTGCTCGGCGTATTTGCTTCAAAATTTGTAAACGCAGCAGGAACCGATGGTTTACTTCACGGTGGAACCACTTTCTTTATTCACCAAACGATCGCTGTGGTGGGAGCCTGTATTTACGCTTTTGTATTTACGTACGCCATGCTGGCCATTATCAATATGATCACAAAAGTAAAAGTAAGTGAGACTGCAGAAGATCAGGGATTGGATGCATCCGAGCACGGCGAGAAAGCGTATGACGAAGGCGTGCTTTAAGAGAATCGTTTTAGGTTATCAAAGAAGGTTCTGGAATTTTCCGGGACCTTTTTTGTTTTTCAGGGAAGTAAATGCTTCACGCCTTTCCCTTTCTTGATCTGATCACGGATAAAAGTGGAAGAGACATCTAAAAGCGGGGCATCGAATAATTTTATGTTTCGGCGAGAAGGAATCCCCCTTGTTTCGCTTCGCTCAACATTCTCCCTTTTCAAGGGGGAAAATCGCGGGTAAACATAAAGCTCAAAATCCAGAAGGATCTTTTTGTGATCTTTCCATTTATGAAATAAATTCAGATTATCCGAGCCGATGATGAGAACAAAATCATGCTGAGGATATTTCTTTTTAAGAAAAGTCAATGTATTAATTGTATAGGAAGGCTGCGGCAGCGAAAACTCCACATCACAGACCTTTATTTTTGAATTCTTTCCGATCGCTTTCTTTACAGAAGAAAGTCTTTTATTTTCTTCTGCCAAAAACCGTTTTTCTTTCAATGGATTGTGGGGCGTAACTACCAGCCACACCCTGTTTAAATCGGTATGCTCAGCCATGTATTTCGCAATAGCGATATGGCCAATATGAATGGGGTTGAATGATCCAAAAAGTAAACCGATCTTCATGGGTTTACCAGTTACGAAAGGTTACGAAAATTACTAATCCTCCTGCATTTGTATTGATTTGTAACATATGTAAAGATTAGTTATTAGTAACCACTCGGGGAAATCATTTTCTAAGAAATTCGCTCACCAGTTTCTCCGCATCCGAACAGGCTTTATCAAGATTCTCATTCACGAGTATTTTATCAAACTGATCGGCAACTTCAATCTCATGTTTTGCTTTCGCCACCCGCCTGGCAAGGCTTTCAGGCGTTTCTGTCTGGCGCTGTTTCAGGCGGAGTTCAAGTATCTCCAAAGAAGGAGGCATAACAAAGAGGGCATACGCCTGTCTTCCAAAATACCTTTTCAGGTTCAACCCGCCCTGGACATCCAGGTCAAAGATCACGTGCTTTCCTGAATTCCATATGCGCTGGATCTCTGATTTCAAAGTTCCGTAAAACTGGCCGGTATACACTTCCTCCCACTCTGCAAATTCATTCTTCTTGATTTTATTTTTGAACTCTTCAGTAGTCATGAAATAATAATCCTTACCGTTTGTTTCATTTGGCCGCATGGAGCGCGTGCAGGCTGAAATAGAAAACTCAATCTGATCAGAAAACCGCTTAAGAATATTGTGGACAATCGTGGTTTTGCCGGCACCGGAGGGGGCTGAGAATATGATTAATTTGCCGTTCATAGGAATGATGGAAGAATGGAAGATTGGAAAGATGGTTTAACCTCATCCTTCCAACATTCCATCATTCCTCACAATACATTATTTATTTGTTCTTTTATTTTCTCCAATTCATCCTTCATTTGCACCACCAGCTTCTGCATTTCAGCATCGTTGGCCTTTGAACCGATGGTGTTAACCTCCCGCCCGATCTCCTGCGAAATAAAACCGAGCTTTCGTCCGCTTTCGTCTTCGTTCATTGTTTTAAGAAAATAATCGCAATGTGTTTTCAGCCGCACTTTTTCCTCGGTGATATCCAGTTTCTCTGAATAATAAATGATCTCCTGCTCAAACCGGTTCTGATCGATCTTATCCGTAAGTTCTGCTACCTGTTTCCTTATTTTTTCCTTTATAAAAGGGACCCGTTCTTTATCCATTGTTTCAATTCGGGAAAGAAGCAGAAGAATTACATCTGCCCGTTTGCGCAAATCTTTTTCCAATGACTTGCCTTCCGCTAACCTAAACTTATCCAATTCGCTCACTGCTTTTTCAATGGCTGCAAATATCTGCTTCCACTCTTTCGGGTCGAGGATCTCTTTTTCAGGCTTCATCACATCAGGCATTCGCAACAAAGCCATCAGAATTTCTTTATCATCCATTTTTAATTCTTTGCAAAGCAATTTCAGTTCTTTATGATGGAGTTTGAAAGCTTGTTTGTTTATCAATACACCTTTCTCCTCACTTGACGATTCTGTTGAAAGTGATATATCCACTTTTCCGCGCTTCAGCTTTTCGGAAAGAAGGTTTTTTATTTCCGTTTCTTTCTCCCGATAGACGGAAGGCAAACGAAAACCGGCATCCAGTCCCTTGCTATTTACGGATCTGGCCTCAATGGAAATTTTCTTTTCCTTCAGGGATACGCTTGCTTTGCCGAAACCGGTCATTGATTTGATCATAGGTTACGAATATCGAATATCTGCGAATATACGAAGGGATTTCTATGTGAATGTAATTTGTAAATTCGTTCAACGTATGTAATTTATTAATGTATGGAAAAATTTATTGACCTTCGAAGCGATACTGTTACCAAGCCTTCCAAAGGCATGCTGGATGCCATGCTTTCGGCAAAAGTGGGCGATGATGTGTTTGGCGAAGATCCGAGCGTTAATACACTTGAACAGCGCACCGCCAATCTGTTTGGCAAGGAAGCAGGACTTTTCTGTCCTTCCGGCACCATGACCAACCAGGTTGCCATCAAAGCACATACCCAGCCGGGGGATGAGCTGATCTGCGATACGCACGCGCATATTTATATTAACGAAGGAGGAGGCATTGCTTTCAATTCAGGTGTACAGGTACGGCTTCTGCCCGGCGACCAGGGAAGAATAGCTGCTAAACAGGTAGCGGAAAATATCAACCCGTCTTTTGACTGGCTTCCGAGAACCTCTCTGGTCTGTTTGGAAAATACCGTTAACCGCGCCGGAGGAAGTTATTATTCGCTGCGTTCGATCCAGGAAATTTCAGAAGTCTGCAAAAAAAATAATCTTAAACTTCATTTGGACGGCGCGCGGATCTTCAATGCGCTCACTGAGACAGGAGACTCTCCAATGGAAACAGCAAAGTATTTTGATTCTGTTTCCATTTGTTTTTCAAAAGGGCTGGGATGCCCGGTCGGGTCGGTGTTGATCGGCGATAAAGAATTTATTAAGAAAGCCCGCAGGGTGAGAAAAGTTTTCGGAGGAGGAATGCGCCAGGCCGGTTTTCTGGCCGCGGCCGGGATCTATGCGCTTGATAACAACATCAAACGTTTGAAAGAGGATCACTTGCGCGCAAAAAAGATAGCAGCGGTTCTTGAGAAGGCTCCGTATGTTGAATCGCTTCTTCCTGTAACTACCAACATCATCATCTTTACCCTAAAATCCAAAATCACCTCGAAGGAATTCATATCGAAACTTTCAAAGAAAGGTGTTCAGGGAATTGGGTTTGGTCCTTCGATGGTTCGGTTCGTAACGCATCTTGACTTTGACAATGCGATGCTGATGAAAACGCTGGAAGCACTGAAGTTGTTAAGCTAAGGCAGATTTTTTCTGCTTCTGTTGTACTTTTTTCAGCCACTTAACAGCATCTTTCTGCGAATTAAAAAGTTTTGTAGGTGTTTCGGGTTTGAAAAAAATCAAATAAAAATTGCTTCTGAGCCTTGATGCGAGAGAATCCACGACCACGGCAATCGCTTTTGCATATTTCAAATTCCCTTCTTTGGCAGCAAATTGATTCGTTTTCTCATTCGTATTATGAAAAGAAGTAAATGTCAACATCAAAGGAAATTTTTCTCCTTTCCCTGCTTCAAATAAAAATTCGATTTGCTCTTTTATGATTTCCACGTCATAATCCGCAACATCTTTCATTTCAAAATGCACAATGCCGTCGCTCCGTAAACCAGCGGTAAAGGAAGGGTGATCTTTTTTAATGAGAATAGTAACGTTTGCAAACATTTTTAATCAAAAAATCATTTAACAAAGCTAACTTATTTCATTTTAACATCGGCTGCACTACTTTTTTCTGTCCATCCAGTATAACTCATCCTTAGTTGTCGGCTCCTGGTTCCAATAGGAAACCGTCACTACTTCTCCGTTATTTGTGAAAAGCGTTCGCTCATATACTGCAAGCATGGGATGAAAAATAATATCTGTGACTCCAACCGTGAAGGTCGCAGGAGCCGGCGGTGGCGGTAGCGGCAGTGGTGGTGACGGCGGTGTTGCAACCTGACCTTCCGTACCGGGAGCAGGTGCAGGAGGTTTTGGAGCCGGCTTTACAGGCGGTGGAGGTGTGGGCGCTGTAACAACTGAATATCCGTTATGCTCAAGAAGATTCTTCAGGAACTCTACCCGGCCGGGTTCAACATTTTTTTCCACGACAGCACAACGAACACCGTTCATTTCCTCAACAATATGTGCTTCTTTGTTCAACCGGTTCATAATCTAAAATTCAGATGCAAACGGACAGGGAAAGATGCAGACGGATGAATTTCCGTTTGAATCCTTTTTATTCCGCCTGAATCTATTTATCATAATCCGAAGCTAAGTGATTGTAAATATCCGAAAATATAATTGCAGAAACCAAGGGTTAAAATAACGATCACGCAAAAGATCAGAACAAACTTTGAATAATTATCTTTTGCAAAATCTTCCAAAGGGCTTTCATTCTTATCAACGAACATTGCCTTTACAATTCGCAAGTAATAATAAAGTGAGATGACCATATTCAGCGAAGCGATGATCAGCAGCGCAATCAATCCAGCAGAAGCGCCCGATGTCATTAAAAATAATTTTCCGAAGAATCCGGCCGTAGGAGGAATTCCGGCCAGAGAAAACAAAAAGACCATCAAGGCAAGACTTAACATTGGATTTGTTTTGTACAATCCTTTGTAATCATCAATATTCTCCTTGCCGGTATTTTCTGAAACAACTGAAACGACCGTAAATGCACCGATGTTTGAGAAAATATAAATGATCATGAAATAAAAGACAGAAGCCATGCCCAGAGAAGAACCGGTGATCACCCCGATAAGCAGATAACCTGCCTGTGAGATCGAAGAGAAAGCAAGAAAGCGCTTAATGTTGGACTGGCGCATTGCAAACAGGTTTCCTATCGTCATTGTAAGGGCTGATAAAAGAACAAGGGCATTCATCCATTTTTCATGAGCCGCGCCGAATACTTGATAAAGCGCCGTCATGAAAATAAACAACGCCGCGCCTTTAGAAACCACAGACAAGAACGAAGTAACAGCAATGGGCGATCCTTCATAGGTATCGGCCGTCCAGAGATGGAATGGAACCACCGAAATTTTAAATGCAAAACCGGCAAGTAAAAAGGCAAGGGCCAGCAGTTCAAGGTGTGAAGTGAGCGAGAAATTTTCAGCTACCCTATTAAAATCAAGAGAACCGGTCGTACCATACAGTATGGAAAGACCGAAAAGCAATATCGCGGAAGAGAAAGCAGACGATAGAATCATTTTTCCGGCACCTTCTGCAGATTTGATCCTGTCAAAATCAAAAGCAGCCAACGATGCTAGCGGGATGGTTGCCATTTCAAGTCCGAGATAGAACATCAGGAAGTTTCCGGAAGAAATCATAAAATACATTCCGATGATAACCGATAAGATCAATACGTAGAATTCAAGATAGCTGGAATGTTTTTTAAGCCAGGAGTTCGCCTGCAGGGAAATAAGAAGCAAAGCAAGTGTGATGATCTGTTTCTCCAGCATCAGGGTTGAATCGATCCGGAACATGCCTCCAAATGCGGTTCCGTGCGGATGGCCAACGAAACTGATCCCAAGTAGTGCAACAAGAGAAAGATTTACAAAACCCAGAACCACCGAGGCATTCATCTTCTCGGAGAACACTTTCACAAGCAAAAGCATGATCACAACGCCGAGAGCAAGCGCCTCGAAACGCATCATGGATATGTAATTCAGCAGACTCATTTTACAGCCATTCCAAATAAAGTTTCTGTTGTTTTATAAATCATATCTGACAACCAAAAAGGCATTGTTCCTAATATTACGATTGCAACCACCAGTATTCCTGCAGCTAGTTTCTCATTCCATGCAGCATCCGGCAGTTTTTCAAATTCAATTTTCTTTATCGGCCCCCAGAGCGCAATTCCTACGGCACGGAGAATATAAACCGCCGTCACTACAATTGAGGCCGTTGCGATGATCGTAGCCACCCGATGAAACAGATCTGCATTCTGGAACGAACCAACAAAAACAGTCATCTCGGCTACAAACCCGCTGAATCCCGGAAGTCCGAGTGACGTGAGGCCCGCAATAATAAATACAGAACCGAGGAACGGCATCACTTTCATCAATCCGCCCATCTCATCGCCCATGCGCGTGTGTGAACGCTCGTAGATCATGCCGATGACTGCGAAGAAAAGGGCTGTCATCACGCCATGAGAAACCATCTGAAGAACGGCACCTACCATAGCCGTTTTGGTAAACATGGCAATACCGAGAATTACAAATCCGCAATGGCTTACCGATGAGTACGCGTTCATCATTTTTATATCGCGCTGCTTGAGCGTAACAAATGCCCCGTACAAGATTCCTATGCAAGCAAGAATAATTATATATGGCGAATATTCCCTGGCCGCATCCGGCAGCAGATACACAGCCACACGCAGGCATCCGTAACCGCCCAGCTTCATGGAAATTCCGGCAAGGAACATGGAAGCCGCCGTTGGTGCTGAAGAGTGTCCGTCAGGTGCCCAGGTATGAAATGGAAACATCGCGCTCAACACGCCGAACCCGGCAAACAGCAATGGGAATAAGAACATTTGCTGATTATGTGTAAGGCTCAGTTTTGAAAGCGCAAGAAGATCAAAAGTAGGAGTGCCTGCCGCTACAGAAAAATGATAAAATCCAAGAATGCCGATCAGTACCATTGCCGAACCGCCCATCAGCATCAGTACCAGTTTCATGGCTGCATATTCTTTTTTTCCGCTACCCCAGATAGCGATGAGGAGGTATTTCGGGATAACAGCCAGTTCGAAGAAGAAGAACTGTGTGAACAGGTCAACCGAAATAAAAAATCCGAAGGCGCCCGTTGCAAGCAAAAGCAACAGGATGAAAAATTCTTTTGGCTGTCCGCCGGAGGACGGATCCGACGTGGTGGACTTTTCAATGTTCCAGGAAACAAGCACTCCTGCTACAAGCACTACCGATGTCAGCAGTACCATGGCAATGGAGATCGCATCCACCCCGATATGGTAATTGATATTCCACTGGGCAAACCAGACATGGCTTTCTTCAAAAGCAAGGCGACTGCCGTCATGCAGTTTCATATAGGAGAAAAGCATGAACAACGCCGCAGCCAGCTGAGCGAACGATCCGGCCAGTGCGATCACACGCGCCATTTTTCCATCCTTCACCAGCAGGATAGCCAGCACCGTGAGGAATGGGATCAATATGAGTAACGACAAATTCATTTTTTACAATACATAAACGATCAATATGGATAATAAAATTGCTCCTGCAAAAAACCACATCACATAACCTGAAATTTTTCCCGACTGAAACGTTTTCACCTCGTCAGAAAAATTTTCTGTTACGTCCGCGATCAGGTTCATCATTCCGTCCACCACGTTCCGGTCGAACCAGGCTGCGGGGGCAGAGATCAGGTTGAAAACAACTTTTTGGGTTATAAATAAATAAAGTTCATCGACATAAAACTTTCTGTGTGCCGATTGATAAATACTTCCAAGTGTTGCAGCTATTTTATCCGGCATCGTGCTGGGTTTCAGGTAAAGAATAGTAGCGATGATAATACCGATAGCGCCGGCCGAAACAGCTGCAATCGCCAGCGGAAGATGAAACTCAACTTCCAGTTTGTCGAAAGCAGTAACAAACTCATTAAAAGGAATAAAACCTGAAACGAGTGTAGCAAGACAAAGGAACACGAGCGGAATCTTCATCGTTACCGGCGCCTCCCCATGAGAATGGGCATCCGCATGCCCTCCTGCTTCGGAGGCCGGTTTGTTCCAGAAAATAGAAAAATACAGACGGAACATATAAAAGGCAGTGATCGCAGCGGTCACCAATCCCATAGCATAAATAAGTTTGTTGTGATTGAATGCAGCAGTGAGAATTTCTTCTTTTGAGAAAAATCCGGAAAACGGGGGAATCCCGGAGATCGCCAGGCAAGCAACCAGGAAAACAATATTGGTAAGCGGCATTTTTTTCCGCAGTCCGCCCATATCGCCCATCTCATTGGAATGAATAAAATGGATCACCGCGCCGGCGCCTAAGAACAACAATGCTTTGAACATGGCGTGCGTGAAGAGATGGAACATGGAACCGGAAAATCCAAGCGCTTTATCTCCCCAGTAACCCGAAACGCCGAGGCCGAACATCATGTAACCGATCTGTGAAATAGTTGAATACGCCAGTACACGTTTAATATCTGTCTGCGTACAGGCAATGATGGCGGCAAACAACGACGTGAATGCCCCGACATACATCACCACGTCCAGCGCGGCAGGGATCTGTGAGTAAACCGGGAATAATCTTGCCACAAGGAAAACACCGGCAACCACCATCGTTGCCGCATGGATCAACGCAGAAACAGGGGTCGGGCCTTCCATCGCATCGGGCAGCCAGATGTGTAACGGAAACATGGCCGATTTACCGGCGCCGCCGATAAAGATCAGGCACAATGCCCAGGTAAGCGCTGAAGCTCCCATGAACGATGCAGAGTTGGCAGCAAGAAAGATCGAACCATTGTAGTCCATCATACGATGAATGATGGTTTGAAAATCCAGTGACTCGCTATAGAAAGAAAGAATGAGTATTCCCGCCAGGAAACCAAGGTCAGCAAACCGTGTAACGATGAATGCTTTTTTGGCAGCCGCCACCGCGGATGGTTTCGTGAAATAAAATCCTACCAGAAGGAAAGAAGAAACACCTACCAGTTCCCAGAACATATACATCTGGAAAATATTTGTGCTGATCACCAAGCCAAGCATGGAGAAACTGAAAAGAGAAAGGAACGAATAGTACGTTGAGAAACGTTCTTCCCCGTGCATGTAACTGATACTGTAAAGATGAACCATCAGCGATACGGTTGTTACCACCACGAGCATCATCACCGAAATTGAATCCACCATGATTCCCATCTCGATCCGGAGGTTGGGAGAGAACTGAAGCCAGGTTTGTTTTAACGCGATGATGGTAGGCCATGCACAATCCGCTCCTCTGCTTCCGAGAATAAAATACTGATAAGCTGCATAATACGAAAGGCAAGCTGCAGCCAGCATTCCCGCCGTCCCAAGGATTCCGCTGAACGACTGGAACCGCTTTCCGAATAATCCCGTGATGATAAATACCGCCAGCGGAATGATCAGGACCAAGGCTATGTAGGAATAATTTACCATTTCAGCGTATCAATTTCATTTTCGTTAATTGAATTGAATTTCCTATATAGATTTATGATGATCGCGATCGCTACCGCCGCTTCAGCAGCTGCGATGGTGATGATGAATATCGTAAAGAACAACCCGTCCATCTTTTCAGCATACAAAAATTTATTGAACACAATAAAATTAATATTCACTGCATTCAGCATAAGTTCCACCGCCATGAGCATGGTGATCATATTCCGGCGGGTAAGGAATCCGTATACGCCGATAAAGAAGAGCGCAAAACTGATCAGCAGTATGAATTTCATTTCACTCATGATGCTTTGTGTTCTTTTAGTTTTGTTTTAAATGCAATGGCGATGCAACCTACCATCGCCGCCAGCAATAATATACTTACCACTTCAAAAGGAAGTACAAATCCTCCTTCACCGTAATTCAGCATGGCTTTTCCGATCATCCGGACCGGAACCGCTGACCCGACCGGCACCGCTTCCGCGAATTCATGCCAGTACAAAAGCGTATAAACAAATCCGAATGCAAAGAAAGCGGCAAGAAAAGTGACTATCATTTTCATTGCTGAAGGATGGGGAAGATCCGAGTTGACACGATGGGTTAGGAACAAGGAAAATAAAATCAGCACCACGATACCTCCCACGTAAACCACGATCTGCACTGCCGCGATAAATTCATATTCAAGAAAAAAATAAAGCGCGGCCACATTAATTAATGTAAAGAGCAGAAAGATCGCAGCGCGGAATATCTTCCTTGACGCAACGGTAAGTACACCAAAGACAAGGATCATCGATGAAAAAAGATATAAAAAGAATTCAGATATACTCATGTTATTCTTCTACGCCTTGCATTAATTTAGAACCTGGTTTATTTAAAATCTTAGTTAACGATTTCCGGTCTCTCGAGCTGTGTTCAAATTCATGCGACATTTTAATTGCATCGGTCGGACAGGAAACGATGCAAAGATTGCAAAATGTGCACATCCCCAAATGGTATACAAAACTATCGATCGCCTTCTTTTTCTTTTTTGTTTCAGGATCAATATCAAACTTGCTGATGATGCGGATGGTTCCGTTAGGGCAGGCAATTTCACACGCGGAGCACCCGGTACAGCGGTGCTCGTTGTTCTCGTTATGTGTCATCGTCACCTCTCCGCGGAACCGTTCTCCTAAAACCAATTTGCTTCTGTTCTCAGGATATTCCTGGGTTAATATCTCTTTGGGATGAAAGAAATAATAACCGGTCAGTTTCATGCCCTTCCACAATGAACCCAGTGTCCTAAAGATCGTACTTATATATTCTATTAGAAACTTCATACTAAAAGTGCCATTTCATTATTACGATCAATGCAGTTAAGATCATATTAAAAAGACTTATCGGCATAAGGTATTTCCATTCCAGGGTAAGCAGCTGGTCGATACGCAAACGGGGAAACGTCCATCGGAACCACATGATGACCCAAACTAAAAAGAAAGTTTTCCCAAAGAACCAGACAATTGAAGGAATATAATCCATTATCTTATTGAACGATTCGAAATGCCCAACATGAAACGGCATCCATCCGCCAAGAAAAAGAGTAGCACCGATCGCACAGACAACGAACATGTTAATATATTCAGAAAGGAAAAACATGGCAAAACGCATTCCCGTTATTTCTGTATGAAACCCACCGGTCAATTCCTGTTCCGCTTCTGCCATATCGAACGGAGCACGGTTCAGTTCCGCCGTTCCGGCTATGATGAAAATGATAAAAGCAATGATGGCAGGAATGTGTCCTTTAAATATCCACCAGCCTGTGCGCTGACTTTCTACAATGTCACCTAAACTCATGCTGCCGGAAAGAGCAACAATGGCGACAACTGAAAGCCCGGCAGAAAGTTCATAGCTCACGATCTGCGCTCCGCTGCGCATAGCGCCCAGCAGGGAGTATTTATTGTAGCTCGACCAGCCTACTATTAAGATCCCGATAACTGAGATCGAAGACACTGCGGATACATAGAACACACCAATGTTCAGGTCATACATCTGCAATCCTTTTGCGAACGGGATCGGGGCCAGCGCCAGCATGGAAACGATGATCACGATAAAAGGAGCCACATAGAACAAAAATTTATCAGCCGCTTTTGGAGTTAATCCTTCTTTTAGTAAAAGCTTAAAGGTATCCGCAAGCGCCTGCAAAATTCCTTTGGGACCTACCCGGTTCGGGCCGAGGCGTAACTGCATGAAGGCAGCCACTTTTCTTTCCATATATACGAAGATCAGTCCCAGGAGCACGAACAATAAAAGAACGCAGAGCCCGACAATTACCATTTCCCACACCGTTACCCACAGCGGGCTGCAATGAACATACAGCCAGTTGTGGATCCTGGAAGTGAGTATTGAGAAATCGTAAAACATAAAAAGCCCCACCTAAATCCTCCCCGTAAGGGAGGACTTGATGAAATTAATATTTTGGTTACTGTTCATTTTTTGTTTTGCCCATTCCTTCTCCTCCTCTAATGGGGGAGGCAGGGAGGGGGCTTTGTTATCTGTCAATATCAGGTATGATTAGGTCTAATGATGCCATGATTGCCACCAGGTCGCCGATCTTTCCGCCTGTTGCCATGTGTTTTAATGCCGTCAGGTTGCAGAAATTCGGAGAGCGGAAATGTATTCTGTATGGCTTCATGCTTCCGTCACTTATAATGTAAACTCCCAGTTCTCC
>JAHEYJ010000212.1 GCA_023251675.1 Bacteroidota bacterium | reverse complement strand
GTTACTGTTGTTGGTGTTATCACCATACGTGACAAGCGTAAGATTGGTGTTCCCGATAATGGTATAATCACCTTTGATATTGTAAATTAATTTTGTGGGACTGGCTGCCGAGGCTCGTTGGGCGAAAGACCGAATCACCTGCGCATCAGCAGTAATTGTAATCCCCGAAATCAGAAACATGGCTGCTATTAATAACCATGAATTCCTGGTTTGATCTGAGTTGATAATTTTATTTTTCATAAATTTTATTTTTATAGATTTAATTATCAATATTCACGGCATATAAAATATTTAATCCGGCTGTTTCATTTCCCTGAAGCATTGCCGCAATTTTTTGTTTTTCACACAAACTATCGCCTGGCTGATCCGCACACAACTGATAAGTACACAGGAAATAGATGTACTTCAGATTTAGAAAACCCGTCATATCGGAAAGATCCAATACCGATTGAATATCTTCCGGCTTTTCAATTTTAATGCAGAGCAACTGCACCTGGCTGAACAATGGATTGGAACCAGCCAGCAACTGCAATGATTCGGCATCCGCATTAATACGAACAGGAATTCCATCATCCGACTGAATGACCTGGTAATTCCTATAATATAAGGTGGGCTTTAGATCATTTACCAGGCTGGAAAGATTTTCCGCTTCCTTTTGTATAGAAGCTTCAGCGGATTGTCTCATGGATATCAATTTGCTGTCTAATCCCTGAATGTTGTTCACTGCAGGGTTTTGCGCAATCATTCCCATACTGAAAGAACAAAATGAGATTAATGAAATTATTTTTTCTAAAAGCCGGGAAGAAACTTTCCTTGATACAATTTCATTGCTGGATTTTTCATTTGAATTTTTCATATGCATAATTTTTATATTATATACAAATAAACATACACATGAAAGAAAATGCAATGAAGCTGATCAAAACAGGCGGTGAGATTCGTCAATCAGCGGGGAGGAGAAAAAAAAACAATTACATACATAATCTCTGAAGGATATCTGCGAGATTATTCTATCAAGTACGGTATCTTTATTTCATGCTGCCTTGCATGAAACAACTACCTGATTTTGTTTTCCAACAGCAACTAGGGTAAACAGGATGAGTCCTTTCACTTGACAATTATCTTTTGTTTGCATAAATCATTTTCACAGGTTGCGGTTACCAGATATATACCCGGCGCCAGGTTCTTATCAAAGCCGCTAACCTCAATAGTTTTTGAGTACTCGTCATAAGATATAATCCTGGAATAAGCTACCCTGCCCGATTCATCATTAATCACCACCAGCACTTTTTCATCATTACTATTATTGACATGAATATAAAATAAAGAACCATCATTTGGATTTGGATAAATGTGAAGCGGCTTTTTGTCTTTGCAGAAGTTTACTGAAATAATACTGCCTAAATGATTGACGCTGCCGTTATAATCAGTTTGAGTAAGCCGATAAAAATTTAATCCCTCATCAACATCCGTATCAATTATGGTATAACTTCTTACTGCAGAAGAATTCCCTGCGCCAGGAACCCTTCTTAAGGTAACGAAATTTTTTGCATCGGGAGATCTTTCTACTGTAAAGAAATCACAATTTGTCTCATTTGCAGTAGACCACCCGAGCCTGATGCCATCCAGGTATCGCTCCCCTGAAAAACAAAGCAACGTAACCGGCATCGGGCTCTCCGGTTCTATGGTAACGCTTCCGCTCCAAATCCTCCATGATTCAGTTTTAGCATTATTACTTAAGGAAATCCTGACAGAAAGCAAAGAATTTCCACTTGCCGTTATGGAGAAACGATAAGGATATGTATGAAGCCCTTGTTCTCCAACAATGTATTTTACAGCATGCCATTCACCATTTTCAGAATATTCTATTGTTGCCGTATCACCATTATCCATTGATGCTCCTTCCATTGTTAATGAAACCATAAGATTCTGAACTGCAGGCAAAGGATCCAGCCGAAGGCTTGTAGTGGTCAACGAACATATATTGTCGCTCACAGTCCAAAGGTTTCCATTATTTGTTCCACAGGTTGTACTGAATGTGCTCGCATCGGCCAGGTCAAGCATGTATTGCGGCTGCCCATTACTGTTTTTATTATTAAAAAAAACAATAACAATAAAATACAAGATCACTTTTACTTTGCCGAGGGTAGTAATTGTTTTCATATAAAAAGTTCATCATTGTTCATTACAAATGAACTTCAGAAAAGAAATATTTACAATGAAGCAGGTCAATAACGCAGGTGAGTTTTATCAACCGGTAGTGTGATCCGGTACTGCCGGTCAGGCAAATGACATACTTTTCTTTTTTAATACTCTTTGAATGTCCCGCCATTGCATGGTATTGATTATATCAGCGGATGAACACCATGCCCTCCGGGCAATCGATACGCCCAGTTTCATTAAATAAAAATTTGCCGATAAATGGCTGTCGGTACTGATCACCAGCCTCACTTTCTTTTCCCGTGCAAGCATCGCCTGTTCATCATTTAAATCCATGCGTTCGGGCTGCGCATTAATTTCAAGAGCCGTATTGGTCTCTTTGGCTGCCTGAATGACTGCTCCAATATCAAGTTTATACGGTTCCCGATTGCCGATCAATCTGCCGGAGGGATGCCCAATGCAATTCACATAATGATTCTTACAAGCGCGAATGATCCGATCCGTATTATCCTTGTTAAAACCGCTGTGAATGGAAGCGGTCACCCAATGAAGCTGTGAAAGGATCTCGTCAGAAATATCCAGCGTTCCATCAGGAAGGATATCCACTTCAATACCGGCTTTCACAAAAGATTCACCCAATCTTTTATTTATTGATTCTATTTCTTTGACCTGCATCAGTATCCGTCTTTCATCCAGTCCGTTTGCAATGCGTGATGATTTGCTGTGATCCGTGATGGCGATGTAGTCGTATTTAAAATTTTGTTTTACAAATTTTGCAATCTCTTCAATGGAATGCAATCCGTCGCTCCAGTCACTGTGCATCTGTAAATCTCCCCGGATATCTTCCATTGATACCAGCCGGGGAATTTTCCCTTTTGCAGAAAGTTCGAGCTCTCCCCTGTCCTCCCGCATTTCCGGCGGAATAAACTGAAACCCCAGTTTTTTATATATCGCTTCCTCCGATTTTCCCGCCACTTTTTTTTCATTCTTAATTAAAAACAATCCGTATTCAGAGATCTTATATCCTTTTTCCTTTGCAAGTGTGCGGAGGTGAATGTTATGCTCTTTGGAGCCCGTGAAATACTGGAGTGCAGATCCCCACTCTTCCATATTTACGATACGCAGATCCGCCTGCCTTCCTGTATCTTTAAGGATGATGCTTGCTTTGGTATCTCCTTTCGCCAGAATATTTTTTGCAATCTGCGAAGAAGTAAAGAAAGAAATTATTTCTTTTCTATCCTTATCGGCGGCCGCAACAAGGAGATCAATATCTCCAATGGTTTCTTTTTTCCTTCGCAAGCTGCCGGCCAGTTCAGCCTGCTGAACTTCGGGAAGTTTTTTTATCTGGCCAATAAGTTTCTCTCCCGCTTCCAGGGCATCCCAAAGCAGCATCCGCTCTTCAATGGTTTTATGGAGCTTCAGTCCGCGAAGCATTGCTGCGGATTTCTTTTTACCGAATCCTTTTATCTTTTCTATTTTCCCTTCCTGAAGCGCTTTAACCAAATCTTCTTTTTTTGATATCTTCAGTTCTTTGTGAATGGCTTTTAGCGACTGCGGACCAAAGCCTTTTATTTCAGTCAGACCGAGCAATTCGAAAGGAACTGACTTTTTCAACTGCTCATATTTTTTTATTATTCCCGTTTTAATAAACTCTTCTATCTTTTCTGCGATGCTTTCTCCAATACCAGGAAGATCTTTTAGCGTGTGGCTGCGCATATAAACTGAAATTTCCTCCGGTAACGAAGAAATAACCTTAGCCGCCTTGCTGTAGGCAACCGCACGAAAGCGCTCGTCAGCACCCACATATCGGTAGATCATCGACATATCACTGAAAATCCGGGAGAGGTTTTTATTTAATTCCGGCCTCATATACTAACAAATACAATTTTACTTTTCTCCAATTTATTATAAAAATCAAATTCGGGTTTCAATTCACGCGAGGTACCCAAAAGATTATCCATTCCGATCCAAACCATGAACCAACCGGCCGGCTCAAGCAAGACCAGCAACGAATGCATCAGGAAGCGGCCTGATTGAAGAGAAGAAATATAACTGGCTCCCAGCATCATTCCCATGCCCAATACGGCAAGCAGGGATCCATTTTTTCGTTTCGTTTTCATCTTTCCCCGAAACGCCGCATGGCTTTTTTTAAAATGAGAATGGAGCCGCTTGATAATTGTATTCTCATTTTCGGTATTGCGGTTTTTTTCAGGAATAAGGAGTTTCAATGCTCCTATATGAAAATCGCTTTCGAGGGATACTTTTTTAACCTCATAAATAAAATCATCTGAAATATTCCGTTCAGAAAAATT
>JAHEYJ010000084.1 GCA_023251675.1 Bacteroidota bacterium | reverse complement strand
TCCAGAATTCATTCTGTGTCTCATTCGTTAACACCGCTTCTTTTGGAAGTGAAACTACATTTGCCTTTGTTTTTTTAGTCAGCAGGACTTTGGCAATAAGATTTTCCGGGATCATTTTGTTTGAAGTTATTTTTATAGCGTAGCTCTGCGTTTGTGAAACCGCATCGGTGGTTGGCATGGCTCTTTCAATTTTTCCGGGTAAACTGGTTTCGTCAGAAAGTTTTAGCTGAAGCGAATTATTCTGTGGAATAAAAGGAGTCAGTTCGTACGGCAGGTTGAGAAGGAAGACAAAACTTCCGGCATCGCTGATCGTGGCTAATTGTTCGCCATCCTGTACATAATCCCCGGCTTGATGGTCAAGCTGCGTGATGTAACCGCTCCCGGGCGCTTTTAAGGTGATGATCCCATTGAAATGGAAACTTGAATCAAGCGAACTAACGGTGTTCGCCAGGCTGGCGGATTCTTTTGTTTTCAATTCAAAAAGCAGATTGCCCTTGCTGACGAAATCTCCCAGCTTAACATTTACTTTTTCAATGTATCCGTTGGTATTTGCTTTCACATTTGTTTTCAGGAGGAATGAAGAAACCGCATTCAATTCCACGTTTTCGGTAAGCACTTCGTTGCTGATTGTTGTTATCGTAATTGGCGTCACCGGTTCAATGGCATCTTCGCTTTCAGAAACCGTAGCTGAATGGCAGGAGGCAAGCAGCAGGATTAATGCGAACAGGATGAAGCTGGAAGTAAAAATATTTTTCATGATTTAATAGTTCAGGAAATTTAATTCGTTCTTTAATTGCATTTCATTTATCTGCAATTGAACGATCGTGCTTTGTGCGGAAATATAATTTGTAAGAGCAAGGATGTAATCGGTCATTTTAATATCTCCCGTTGAGAGAAGTTTCCGGTTGGCCTGCACGAGGGCATCGGATAATTTCAGCTGGTCTTTTGCTTCGGTGATCAACCGGCCGGTATTTGTGATCTGCTGCTGAAGCTGCAGAAATTTTTGTGCAAATTGTTTTTTAAAGAATTGCATGTACGTCCGGCGTGTCGTTTCTTCCAGTTTTATTTTTTCGTAACGCAGGTTCCGCTGTCCGCCGTCGTATAGCGGAACGATCAGGTGCAAGCCGGCACTTATGCCAAAATTTTTATACGCCTGGTAGGAAAGGGATGAATTATAACCGGCATCCCCGAAAGCATTCAGATGGGGTTTGTAATCGAACTTTACTTTTTCGTAATTATTCTTTGCCACCAGGCTGTCGATCATAAATTGCCTGAATGCAAGTGTTTGTTCGGATTGCAGCGCATTTTTCTGATCGAGCGAAGGTTCAGCTAATTGAAAATAGGAAGTATCAGAAACGCCGCAGAAATAACTCAGCTGGGCAAGATCGTTCTGAAGTTGCAGTTTGTTTTGTTCATAGGATAATTCCTGCTGTTTGTAGTTTACAAGAAAAGTAAGATAATCCGTTTCATGATAAACTCCCTGTTCGGAAAGATCTTTTAGAATAAGATTTTCTTTTTGGAGGACGTTCAGGATGTCTTCTGTATGGTGCAGCATTTCCTGTTCACCGAAAATGGTAATGTAAAGTGTAGTAATATTCTTTTTCAGATCTTTCTCTGAAAGTTTTCCGGATAATTGCAGTGACTGCCGCTGCAGTTGAATGCTTTGGAATTGATTGCTTAAATTTTGTTCGCTGGCAAACGCGATAGTTGCTCCTGCCAGCGCGCTGATCACGCCGCCGTTTGTAATGGCGTTGTCATAGCCGAAACCGTTGATCACCGGAGCGTACAGGTTGTTGTTGTCAAAGTTCACCTGGGGTTTATGCAGCGCACGGATCCGAAGGCTGTCATACCGGAGCGACTCGACCTGATTTTTGTTTTCGATGAAGTACGGACTGTTCTGAACCGCTTGCTGAATAAAATAATCAAGCGTTTTCTGCTGGGTAAAAGCAGAAACATATAGAAGCGAAAAAAACAGGGTGAAATATTTTCTCATAAAGCAAAAAGGAAATCAGCCCTGAAATTCAGGACTGATCTTCGTAGTAAAAGTAAAAATAGATTCTGTAGAGAATCTGAAGAAAAAAATGAAGCAATTACTGCTTAACCGGTTCAATATCCAATACCACAAATGAATTTGGTTTTACCGAAGGGCGCGGATGCGGATTGTCGTTTGTTTTAGCAGGCGTCTCGCCGAATTCAGCAGTTGGCAGATAAAGATGATGTGTCTTCTTGTCCACACAAATAGTGCGTGCGCCTTTCTGCGTAACTACGTTTTCCATCACCTTAAAGGAGTTTGCATCGCCTTCCTGGACAACCGTCATCGTTCCGTCGCCGTTGGAACTGTACGCTCTTTTCACTCCTGGATCAAATGCAACGCCGTCAACGCGTTCGCCGATGGGAAGTGTGGTCACAACTTTTCCGGTTTGCGCATCGAGGATCACCATGAGTTTATCGGTAACCGAAAACAACCGATGTGTTGTATTGTCAAGCGCAAGCCCGCTGGGTTCTTCGCCCGGCTTAATCGACCAGGTTTGTTCAACTTTTAGCGTCGTGGAGTTGATCATACTGATCTCGCTTTTGTCTTCGATGTTCACATACACTTTTCCTTTTCCGTCACTGACCGAAAATTCGGGTTTGCCGTCCAGCGGAATTGTTTCTACAACTTTATTTGAACCGGCATCCATCACCGTCGCATTGGAGGTCCGCCCGTTATAGATAAAAAGTTTTTTGGAGAACGGATCGTACAGGATCGCATCCGGGTTGGCGCCGGTGACTTTTACTTTTGCCAGCGTTGCATAGGTTTTAAGATCGAAAACAGTAACGGTAGAATCTTTTCCATTAGTAATGAATCCTTTATTGAATTCCGGTGCCAGCGCAATTCCATGTACGCCTTTCAGATCCGGGATGGTAGCAATGGTTTTTCCGCTCTTAGCATCCACGACCTGCACAATAGTTCCGTGCGATACGAAAAGTCTTCCTGTAGAGTCATCCGCTGTGATATAATCCCAGCCGCCATCGCCTTCCAGCGAGAATTTTCCGGAAACTTTGTAATTTGATTTTGTTTGTGCGCCCGCACATAAGCTCAGCGCGAGGATAAAATTGAATGCGAAAATTGTTTTTTTCATGGTGATTTGTTTTTGTGGATGAATTAAAATGCGATCAGGATCGTATGTACTCCTTGATCATGCGTGTAGTTGATTTTTAAATTATAAGTATCGCAGATCTGTTTCACAATGGATAATCCCAAACCTGCCGATTCGCTGGAAGAACTTGATTTGCGGAACCGGTCAAATAAAAGTTCAGGAGAAACATCCAATGGATTTCCGGAATTGGAAACAATGAAATCAGTTGATGTCAGCACTATTTTAATATTTCCATTCGCAATGTTATGCCGGATCGCATTTCCGATAATATTGGAGAGAAGAATATCAGCAAGCTGGGGATTGATCCGGAGTTCCCGGGCGGCCAATTGTTTTTCTACACGGATACTTTTAAAAGCGATCATATCCTCAAACATCTCAAGTTTTTTCTTGATCAGGACTTTCAGGTCTACATTCTGTGTTTCATGAAACTGACGGTTCTCGATCTTGGCAAGCAGCAGCAAGGACTGGTTGAGTTTAGATAACCGATTCGTGCTTTCGTAAATATCCTGTATCATTTTCATTTGTTCCTGCGGAATGTTTTCCGATTGGATCATCAGTTCCAGTTTTGAACGGATGATTGCAAGCGGTGTCTGGATCTCGTGAGAAGCATTCTCCGTGAACTCTTTCAGGCTTTGATAATCCTGTTTTATTTTTTCCGTCATTTTCCGGATTTCATCATTCAGAATTCTGAACTCAGAGGTTTTTACCACAGGCAAGTTCATTCCCTCTTTTTTATTCAGGTCAAAGCGTTTTAATTCGTCGAGCGTTTTGTAAAATGGTTTCCAGAGATTTTTTGAAAGCCACCAGTTCAGCAGAAGGAGAACGACCAGAAGAATCCCGGTCAGTATGCTGAGTGAATAGGCAATGCTTTCGGTCAGGTCATCCGACTCCACAAGCGGCTTTGTGATGACAGCTATATAATTTATTCCACTGGACTGGATCGAAAATGTAAGTTTCCGGAAAGGTTCCAGTTCGTTGTCTTCGTCCGTCATTATTGTATCCTGCAAATTTTCTTTTACCGAAAGCGGCGATTGTATAAAAATAACTTTATACATTTCTAACGGTGATTCCGGCGGAAGGCTGCCGGTTTTTTCTGCATAAGAGAGCACCCGGCTCCTGATATCGTAGATCCGTTCGGTGATGGATTCATTGATGATGTTGCGAAGCGAAAAATAAAATATAGTTCCACCGACTGCAAATAACAGCAGTGTGATGATGAGGTAATAGATCCCGGTCTTGGTAAGCAGTTTCATAGCGCGGAAAATTTATAACCCATGCCGTATACCGATTTTATGTAGTCGTCTCCACCGGCATCCATGATCTTTTTGCGAAGGTTCTTGATATGCGAATAGATAAAGTCGAATGAATCGGCTGCATCTGATCCATCGCCCCATCCATGTTCGGCAATGGATTCTTTGGTAATCACGCGGTTCTTGTTTGAAATAAAGAACAAAAGCAGGTCAAATTCTTTTTTTGTGAGTGAAATGATTTTGCCATTTATCCATGCTTCCTGCTTGTCGGGAACGATCTTTAATTTTTCAAAGACAATTTCATTGCTTCCTTCAAAATTCCTTCTGCGCAGCACAGAGTTGAGGCGTGAATTCAGTTCAGCCAGGTGGAACGGTTTGGTGATGTAATCATCAGCGCCGAGGTCAAGCCCTGATATTTTATCGTCAAGTGAATTTTTGGCGGAGATGATGATGATCCCTGTTTTAGGATTATTTTTCTTTAACGCTTTTAAAATATCCAGCCCGCTTCCTCCAGGCAGGCCGATATCGATTAACGCGCAGTCGTATTGGTACATAGCGGCTTTTTCATCGCCTGCCGAAAAGTTCTTTACCCACTCGCAAAGGTGGCCTTCCTTTTTCAGAAAAGTGACTAACGATTCGCCGAGGGCGGATTCATCTTCTACCAGTAGGATCTTCAAGGTTGTTGTGTTGCAAGTATCATGTATCACGTATCAAGTATGGAAATATATTTTCCTTATACCTTATACCTTATACTTTGTTCCTGCCAAAGATAAAGAAATGATTCTGGAGTGATACTGGAGAAACCAGAATCAAACGCCATTATTAAATTCTAAGAAAACAGAAGGGAAGTGCTTGTAGAAATCAAATTAAAAGAATAGCTAAGTTCGTCAGCGAAATCTAAAAGTCAGGCTGCTTTTTTTCTTTTTCGCGGAGCCGTATCGTTTACGGGGTTGCCATTTTTATATGCACCCAGAATTACAACCAGTTTTATCTTACGATATTCTTCTACGGCAGCCAGCATTTCTTCAAAAGTTCTTTTCCATATTTTTACTCCGGTGCCGGGATCGGTAGCGCGGTTGCGTACTTCAAAGTAATAGCCATCTTTTAAAACAGCAGGCTTTGTAGGCGGCCTGCCCCTGTTTCCACGCTCCATTTTATTGCCACGTATGTTGTTAAGTTTCATTATAATGATTTGTTTACGTAAAGATAACTAAAAAAAGATGCGGGAGGAAAATAGTTTTTAGGCAGGCATTCTACTCACTTGCCGAAGCATTTTAAATTCAGAACAGAAAACGAAGTTTGTAATCGGGGGAATTTTCCTAAAGCTATTATTGTAGGAGGATAAAATTATGCGGAGCGTTTCCAGTCCTGAAACATTTTATCGAGAATTTTTTTCATTTCTTTAGGGGAAGGTTTTTTATCCCTGGGCTTGGTTTTTATGGCCCTTTTTGGTAGTTTTAATTTATTTTTCTTCATTAGCATGATTAAAATATAGATCGCTGTTGAACTTAATCAAATCCTTCGCTGAAAAAATCTTTTAATGAAATATTTAACGCATGGGTAACCTTTAAGAGGTTTTTATAAGTGATATTTCCTTTGCCATTTTCGTAATTGCTGTACAGGACACGTGAAAGTTCGTTATCAAAAGCAAACTTCTCCAGCGACGTATAGCCTTTTTTTAACCTTAATTTCTTAAGGCGATCGCCTAATTTTTTGAATTCTGTATTTGAAGCCTGCATATTTTAGTTCAAACTTTTGCCTGAAAAGCTTAACCGCATAAATTCAAAATTAATAAACTATTTTCTACTTTTTGCATCATTTATAATACACTGTTTATCCTACAATCTACAGTTCAAAAGTAAACCGGCTGATTTATGCCTGCAATGATAAAAATCAATTTTTAGTGTTAAGCGCAACACGCTTTGCCGAGGAAGGGTAGAATTTTTACCAGGAAAGGTAAAATGAAAAACGCCTATCATTTCTGATAAGCGTTTTACAGCTCCTTTCAAAGGGAGCATTCAGATCGTTTTACATTTTGAATTTAACGGCAACGTCTTTCGCAACGGTTTCAAGCGTTTTGGTGATCTCATCCGTAAACTTTCCGGCACGAAGGTCGTCCAGTATGTTTTTATATTTTGCTTCCAGCACATTAAGGAAATCACTTTCAAATTCTTTTACTTTATTAACAGGAACATCGCGCAAAAGGCCTTTTGTCCCGCAGTAAATGATGGCTGTTTGTTTTTCCACTGTCATAGGAGAAAACTGGGCTTGTTTGAGAATCTCCACGTTGCGGGCTCCTTTCTCAAGAACGGATTTTGTGCTGGCATCCAGGTCGGAACCGAATTTTGAAAACGCTTCCAGCTCGCGGTACTGCGCCTGGTCGAGTTTTAATGTTCCGGCCACTTTTTTCATGGATTTGATCTGCGCGTTACCACCAACACGTGATACAGAAATACCTACGTTGATGGCCGGCCGTATTCCCGCGTTGAAAAGATTGGCTTCCAAAAATATCTGTCCGTCAGTAATGGAAATTACGTTGGTTGGAATGTATGCAGAAACGTCACCCGCCTGTGTTTCAATGATCGGAAGTGCAGTAAGCGATCCGCCGCCTTTCACGATCGGTTTCAGAGAAGGAGGAAGGTCGTTCATGTCTTTAGCCACTTCATCCGAGTTAATGATCTTTGCCGCGCGCTCCAGCAGGCGCGAGTGAAGATAGAACACATCGCCGGGATAAGCTTCACGTCCGGGAGGCCTGCGCAGAAGAAGGGATACTTCGCGGTAGGCAACGGCTTGTTTTGAAAGATCATCAAACACGATCAAAGCCGGTTTTCCGGTATCACGGAAATATTCTCCGATGGCGGCACCTGTCATGGGAGCAAAGAACTGCATGGGCGCAGGATCAGAAGCAGTAGCGGAAACAATGACGGTGTAAGCCATGGCTCCGTGCTCTTCTAGTATGCGCTGAATGTTGGCAACGGTGGATCCTTTCTGGCTTATGGCAACATAAATGCAGAAAACAGGTTTTCCTTTATCGTAAAATTCTTTCTGGTTGATAATGGTGTCGATGGCCACAGCCGTTTTTCCGGTCTGGCGGTCACCGATGATCAGTTCGCGTTGGCCTCTTCCGATAGGGATCATTGCATCGATCGGCTTGATTCCGGTCTGCAGCGGTTCGTTCACCGGCTGGCGGAAGATGACGCCGGGCGCTTTGCGTTCAATGGGCATTTCATAATAGGGGCCTTCGATCGGGCCTTTTCCATCGATGGGATTTCCGAGTGCATCGACTACACGTCCCAGCATTTTCTCACTTACATTGATGCTGGCGATCTTGCGGGTGCGTTTTACAACATCCCCTTCTTTTATATCGGTGGAAGCACCGAAAAGAACGGCGCCTACGTTGTCTTCTTCCAGGTTGAGCACGACTCCTTTTAGCCCATTTTCAAATTCGATCAGTTCTCCCGACTGAACTTTTGTGAGGCCGTAGATGCGTGCGATACCGTCGCCCACCTGTAAAACGGAACCCACTTCTTCCAGTTCTGTTTCAGATTTAAATCCTGAAAGCTGTTGTCTTAGGATGTTTGATACTTCTGCCGGTTTAATTTCTGCCATATAAAATACAAGTTAATTGTTAATTGTTAACCGTGACTTTTTCTTTATTAGCACGATTTAAATAATTGATATATCCATTCAATATACCTAATGCCTTATCTATTTTCACTCTTCCTTCCGCATATTCCTGCTCTGTAATCAAAAATTCATCTTTAGATGTTATTAAATCATCGATTAACTCGAAAAGAGAGCCCCTGCTGATTCTGCAGAACTGACTGTTCTCTTTAAAATGAAATCTGCCATAGCCTTCAGCGATATTTCTTGTTGTAGAATGAGCTGCTCGTTTCATATTGTCAACCAGATCATATTTTTCCGAAGGAGGGAATTTTTTTATTAATTCTGAAATATATCTCCTTACTTCAACACATGCTTTCCAGCAATCAAGGTCTTCGAAGCTTTTTATTTGCATTTATTGCTGTTTGTATTTCCGATTAACAAATAACCATTAACGATTAACACTGTCGTTTTACAATTCTTTTTCGTAAGGATTCTCATTGAAGCCCATCGCGAGATTTCGGATCTGCTTGGCAAGACTCGCATCAATTCGTTTATCACCAACTTGCAGTGTAAATCCGCCGATGAGTTTATCATTTATTTTTTCTATGAGCTCTACTTCGGAGTTTGCGCTTGTTTTAACGATCTCCAGTACTTTTTTTCTCAGTGTTTCATCCAGCCCTGATGCCGAGGTGATGACCGCGGTGAGGATATTTTTTTTGATCTTATATTGCTCAACAAATTCAAGTGCAATGATTTCGAGGAATGATTCTCTTCTTTTAGCTGCTAAAAGGACCATAAATTGTTCGGATAGCTTAGAGATCTTTCCTGTAAAGATCTGTTTGAGGATCGCCTGCTTCTTGTCTATCTTAACGATTGGACTTTTAAGAAGATTCGAAAGATCGTGATTCTCCCTGCATACATCCGCAACCAGCTTCATATCGCTATAGACTTTATCAAGTGAATTTTGTTCTGCCGCAAGGTCGAGCAGCGCTTTTGCATAACGGACGGATGATCGGGAGCCTTTCATATCAATTCATTTTTATCTCATCCAGCAGGTTTTTCACGATAGCGCGCTGCTTGTCTTTATCCGTAAGCTCCTGCTTAAGGATCTTTTCAGCGATCTCAATGGAAAGAACAGCCACCTGGTTTTTTAGTTCTGTGATGGCTTTCATCTTTTCATTGTGAATGTTCTCGCGGGCGCTGGCGACTAACTTCTCGGCTTCTTTGGAAGCCCGGTCTTTTGCTTCAGCGATCATTTTTTCTTTTATCTCCCGAGCTTCTTTCAGGATGTTATCGCGTTCGGTTTTCGCCTGGATAAGAATCTTTTCATTATCCGATTTAAGAGAAGCCATCTCATCTCTCGTTTTTTTTGCTTCATCGATCGCATTCTGAATGGATTCTTCCCGCTCAGCAAGCGATTTGAGGATGGGTTTCCATGCGAACTTTTTCAAAAGAAAAAGTACGATCAGGAAAGCAAGCAGGGTCCACACGATCAATCCGTAGGAAGGACTGAGCAATGGGTTCAGGAGCAATATTCCTAGAGTCATAGTTATAGATTATGGGTCACCTGTAATATGAATTTCATAAAACAAGCAACGGTTTCCTTTTTTTAGAGGCCGATAAGCATCCCGATAACGATCGCAAACAGGGCCGGTCCTTCAATAAAGGCGATAGCGAGGATCATATTGGCTCTGATATCACCGATGGATTCGGGTTGGCGTGCGATTGACTGAAGCGCCCCGCCTCCGATCAGGCCGATACCGATTCCTGCTCCTGCTGCTGCTGCACCGGAGCCGATTGCTGCGAGTCCTTGTCCTGAAGAGACTTCTAGTAAAGTTGAAAGTAACATAGATTGTTTTAGTTTTAGGTTAAGAGTTGATTGTTCAAAAAGATAATAGTCGTTATTTATGATGTTCCTCTGCATGATGTGGTTCTTCCAGGCAGGATCCGATGTACAATGCAGTAAGCAGTGTAAACACAAATGCCTGAAGAAAAGCAACCAGCAGTTCCATTGCGTTCATGAAAAGAGCGAATATCATTGAGACAGGAGAAAATCCCCATCCCGCCGCATCGCCTTTAGCGCTGAAAACGAAAATCAAGCATATAAATGAAAGTATCACGATGTGGCCCGCAGCAATGTTTGCAAAAATCCGTATCATTAAAACAAAAGGGCGCTGAAATACTCCTATGATTTCTATTGGAGTGAGAAGGGAAATTTTCACCCATGCAGGAACTCCCGGCATCCAGAAAATGTGCTGCCAGTAATGTTTATTGCCAATCAGCAGTGTAATAATCAGAACGATGGCGGCAAGTGTGAATGTGACGGAAATATTTCCCATCACGCCTGGAAAAGAAGGAATAAGTCCGATCGTATTGGCGACCCATATAAAAAAGAACTGGGTTAGCAAAAGAGGCAGGAATTTTTTATAATGTTTTTCACCGATGGATTGTTTTGCAATATCATCGCGCACAAAAAGTATGAAGGGTTCTATTAGAGATTGAAATCCTTTTGGCGCTTGCCCTGCTCTTCGGGTATATGATTTGGCTACCGAAATAAAAAGAAGAAGAACGATAATAGATACCAATAGTAACGTAGTAACTGCTTTAGTGATAGAGAAATCATAAAAAGAAGCTCCGTCTTCCCGTTCAATATGGCCTTCGTGATTCAGCGCATAACCGTTATACGCTTCTTTGCCATGATGGAAATTACTGGAAAGAAATATATCGAGTCCGTTTTTTTTAGAATAAAGAATCAAAGGCAGCGGAATTGAAACCGGGTCCTCATGAGATCCCATGATATGCCATTCGTATTTATCGGTAACGTGGTCGATGATGAATTTTCCGGCGTCAAATCCTTCTTCTTTTTTCACAGCGCCGGTCGAATCTTTTTCCTGTGAAAAAGAAATTTCCGGAACAAGAATGAATCCGGAAATGAAAGAGAGTAAAGTGAAAATTCGAAGACGCTTTATCATAAATTCTTTTAAATTTCTTGAATCGCGTGCAAAACTATACATTTCAAACAACTGACAAAATGATATTTTTCAGCGATTTAATAACAAAAGTTCACAGGGAAAAGAAGAGGATCAGTACCGTATGATTCAATGGCTTTGCACTGTTCCGATACGGGTACAGCTCCATCGATCCTCATTGTTTTTTTAGTTCCTTCAGAAGAACCGGGACTTCAAATACCGTAAACAGAAGGTAATGCGCCATGAACCCGATGGCGAATGGAATGAGGGTGGGTTTGTCATAAAACCGGTAAGCCACGATCACCATTATATAAAGGAATAAACGCAACGCCGTTGAGCTCATATAGTAACGGATGAATCCTTGTGGTTTCCCTTTTGAAGCGTTTATGGAAAGAACGTGGTAGAAAGCAGTCGTCAGGGCAAAAAAGAGGAACATCATCCAAACGTGAGGAATATGATTTTCGATTGGCATAAACCGGATCCAGCAGAAATCAAGGCTGGCAATGAGTATCGAATAGACAATCAGCCGGAGAAAAAAGTTTTTCATTGGTCCTGCGAAAATAAGTATTAAATAGAATGCCGGATGATGGAACTCCGAATATTCAGGAGTCCCGTCATTCCATTATTCCTAAATTTGTTCAATGCAGAAATCATCGCATCTCAATAACTTCCTCCGAAGCCGTTATGTTCTGCTTTTAGCTGCAATTGCCAGTTTTGCGATCGCTTTTTTTATCCGTCAGCTGACGGAAGGGAATTCTGATTTCAGTTCAACCTCCGGCCGGTTTGAAAAAATACTTGAAAAGAAAGAAGATCATTCAGTCAAGGAGCTTACGGAACTGGCTGAGAAAACAAAAAAGTGGACGTATAAAGAACTTTTCAGTGAAAAACCGGGCTATTACGAAAGTCTATTTGAGCGAGAAGGGCTGGTGTTTCTGATCTTTGAAAATGATACGCTCTGCTTTTGGACCGATAATACCGTAGCGGTTGACAATCGCCTGTCGCTTAATAATTTCAATGATAAGATCGTACAACTCCCTGACGGCTGGTTTGAAGTTGAAAAGCTTTCATCCGGTAAAAAGGAATTCTATGCGCTGATCCTGCTGAAGCGTGAATATGCCTATCAGAACAAATACCTTTCAAATGACTTCCAGGAAGATTTTGGATTGAGCGCAGACGTAAATATCATAATGGATGCGGATAAAGCAGGGAAAAAAGAAGGAAATGGCAGTACGGGTTCAGCCGGAGACGTTCATACGAGAGAAGGAAGCTATCTTTTTACACTCGGTTTTCCATCCGCTGGTTCTGAAAGTCCTTTACACTTATTTCTTTCACTTATTATTAATCTTCTTGGATTTATTTTCGCTGCCTGGTTTTTGCAGTCAGAGGTGGATTCGATGAAAGAAAAGATCGGCAGCGGGTGGTCGGTGCTGCTGCTGGCGGTTACCGTGATTATTCTGAGATACCTTACGATCGTAATTGGGTTTCCCGGGCTGTTTTATGAAACAAAACTTTTTAGCCCTGAACTGTACGGAGATGCTTCTTTTTCCTGGCTCGGGTCTCTGGGTGATCTTCTGATCAATGCGGTTCTGCTTTTTTACCTTGCATTCTATGCCTTCAGGAATATCCCGGTAAGTTCAGAAAGCCGCCCTCAAAAAGAAACACCGGTTTTTCTAAAACTGGGCATTCCTTCCTTTATTCTTTTCCTGTTTTTTCTTTCTTCCGGCATTATCAATTATGTTTTTGAGGGAATCATAAGCAACTCGAATATTCCGTTCGCTCTCAATGATATTTTCAGCCAGAACATCTTTACCTACGTAGCCCTTTCCATCATTGGTTTATTTTTTATTTCGTATTTCCTTTTGCTTGATAAAACGATCGATGGCATCCGGAATATGAAATTTAAAAAGAACGGGCTTTTAATTATTTTTCTTTCTTCTTCTGTGCTGTTCATCCTCATTGCTCATTTAACCGGAACGGTTGACCTGATCCTTGTTTTCTGGCCTGTCCTTCTTTTTGCAATTGTATTTTGGGCAAAAGAGAAACAATTCCGTTATTCATTTTCAGTGATCGTGATGCTGTTATTTATTATCTCTTTTTTTTCAGCGCATGTAGTCATTAAGTATGCAGAGAGGAAAGAACATGAGAGCCGGAAAATTTTTGCCCAGAAACTTTCTGCTGAGCAGGACCCGCTCGCCGAACATCTTTTCACGGAGGTTGAAATTCCCATCAGTTCCGATACGGCGCTGATCGAATTGCTTTCCCATCCGTATAAAAAAAACAAACCACAGGCGGCTATCCCTGCCGACAAAGCGCAGAATTTCACCCGCAACCTGATCACAAAATATTTCAGCGGCTATTGGGAGAAGTACGAAATAAAAGTTTCTGTTTTTGACACGACCTGCCTGCCGTTGGTGCAGGGATCATCATCCGAACGCGACAACCTGAACTTTTTTGAAGAAGAAATTGCGTCAGAAGGGGTTCCGACTGAAAGCGAGAGTTTCTTTTACTTGTCTAATTCTACCGGCCGAATAAGTTATCTTGCCCGCATTCCGCTCATTGAAACGAAAGACTGTTCGTATCGCGTCGCTGATCTTTTTATTGAATTTGATTCCCGTATTGTTTCTGAAGAAATGGGTTTTCCCGAACTCATGCTTGACCGTAAACTGGGTATTACCCCCGACCTGCTTGACTATTCCTATGCAAAATATAAAGATGGCAAACTGATCACGTATCATGGCAAATATCCTTACAGTCTTTCGGCAGCCAGCATGATGCCTGACAGTACCCAAAAACCTGCCCCCATGCAATCCCATAGTATGATGGGAGGGGGGGGATTTCCTAAAAGTTCTTTTTCAGGGATGGATGACTATAGCCACCTGTCGTTTATGACCGATTCAAATTCGCTTGTGGTCATCAGCAAAAAAGACGACGGAACCATTGCCGTGGTCACTACCTTCTCTTTTCTTTTTGCTTTTTTCAGCATGACTCTTTTACTGCTCTTGGTGTTTCGGTTCATAATTTTTGAACGAACGGTCCGTGTGGATTCATTCCGGAGCCGGATCCAGTATGTGCTCGTATCGATGGTATTGTTCTCACTTTTATTTTTTGGCGGCGGAACCGTTTATTACATCAAACAGCAGTATGAACGGCAAACACGCCAAAGCGTTCGCGACAAAATGTTTTCTGCGCTGGTAGAAGGGACGCAGGAA
>JAHEYJ010000004.1:49145-53697 GCA_023251675.1 Bacteroidota bacterium | reverse complement strand
TTTATGCTGCTTACACATCCGAGCGAAGAAGTGACCGTGAGGGAATAGGTTCCGGAGTTCGCCGTAGTGGTTACTGCAATACTTGGATTTCTTATAGCAGAAGTGAATGCATTGGGTCCGCTCCAGCTATAAGTTGCTCCTGCGATATTGGTCGCATTGAGCTGCAAGGTATTTCCTTCGCATACCGGGCTGTTGCTGCTTGCGGTTGGATTTGGAGTGGGATTTACAGTCACAGATGTAACGCCCGCAGGACCGGTACATCCGCCGATATCTGCAGTCACAGTATACGTTCCCGAAGCAGCTGCTGAAGCATTCGTGATATTCGGATTTTGTGTAGTTGAAGTAAATCCGTTAGGTCCGTTCCAGGAATAACTGATTCCGGATGGTGTGTTGGCCGTGAGAGACAATGTTTCACCCGAACAGATCGGTGTGTTGCTGCCGGCAGTTGGTGCGGCAGGCGTCGGATTGATGATCACACTCACTGATGCATCAGCACTTATACATCCGTTCTCTATTGCGTTCACGGAATAGGTTCCGGCATCAGCTGTTGTTACTGCGGTAAGAACAGGATTCTGCGAAGCAGAAGTATATGCATTTGGCCCGTTCCAGGAATAGGTTGGACTTCCGCTGGAACTTGCAGTCAAACTAAGATCTTGTCCTTCGCAGACTGGAGAATTGCTTCCGACGGTTGGAACAGAAGGTGTTTGATTGATCGCCACAAGTACGGTTGCATCCGGACTCGTACATCCGCTTACGGTTAAATTCACCGTGTAAGTTCCCGCATCGGAAGTTGCTGCTGCAATGATAACAGGATCCTGCACAGTAGAAGTATAACTGTTGGGCCCGTTCCAAGAATACGTAGCTCCTCCAACTGCGGTTGCTGTCAGGCTAAGGTCTTGTCCGGAACATACGGTAGAATTGCTTCCTGCTGTGGGAGCAGATGGAACCGGGTTGATCGTAACTGAAACAGTTCCGGCAGGACTTGCACCGCATCCCGGTACAATTGCAACCACTGAGTAAGTTCCTGCATCAGCAGTGGTTACGTTGGATAATGTTGGATTCTGTAGAGAAGAAGTGAAACTGTTCGGCCCGCTCCACGCATAAGTACCGGATGAGATTACACTTGAAGTAAGTGTAAGTGTTTGTCCGGAACATAATGGACTGTTGCTTCCTGCTGTTGGCGCAGGCTCTGGTGGATTAACAGTAACATTGGTTGTCTTAATACTGCTGGGACATCCGGCACCTGAAATCGCAGTTACGGAATACGCTCCGCTCTGAGCCGTAGTTGCTCCGTTGATCACTGGATTCTGCGAAGTAGATGTATAACCGCCGGGCCCCGTCCAGCTATATGTCACACCTGTTGAAGTTGCTGTCAGTGAAATATTATTTCCAAGACAAACAGGAGTATTGCTTCCTGCATTAGGAGATGCTGGTGTTGCATTGATCGTTACAGAAACAGTTTGAGTTGAAAGAGGAGGACAGCCTGCAACGGACGTATTCAAAGAATAAATTCCGGATGCGGCAACGGTTACATTGGATATGTTGGGATTTTGTAAAGTTGAAGTGAAACTGTTGGGTCCGCTCCACGAATAGGTAGCAGCTGCAACGGTAGTTGCGGTAAGCGACAAAGTATTTCCTGAACAAACAGGAGAGTTACTTCCGGCAGTCGGAGCTGAAGGCGGAGGATTCACAATCACCGTAGTTGTGCTTATCACGCTTGAACATCCGGTGGCAATTGAAGTTGCGGTAACAGAATACGTTCCTGCATCTGCAGAAGTGACGGTATAAATAATTGGGTTTTGCGAAGCTGAGGTATAGCCATTTGGTCCGCTCCATGAATAAGTTGTTCCTCCTACATTGCTTGCACTAAGGCTGATATCCATGCCTTCGCAAATAGGGCTGTTGCTTCCGGCAGTTGGTGTGGCAGGAAGAGCATTGATGGCAATATTTATAACTCCGGCAGATCCGGTACAGCCGTTCTCCGTTGCAGTTACAGAATAGTTGCCGGCATTTGCCACAGCAACACCTGTAAGTATCGGGTTTTGTGAAGTTGAAGTGTATCCTGATGGCCCACTCCAGTTATAAGTTGAACTTCCAATCGTACTTGCTGACAGGCTCAGATCAAAACCTACACAGATAGGTGTATTTCCTCCGGCAGTTGGCGCGGCTGGTGTTTGATTGATTGTTACAGAAACAGTTCCGGCAGCTCCGGTACATCCGGAAGTGGTTGCCGTTACAGAATAGGTTCCGTCACCGGCTGTAGTCACAACTGCTATAGTAGGATTCTGTGAAGTAGACGTGAACGTATTGGGTCCGCTCCATGTATAGGAAGTTCCGGTAGAAGTAGCAAAAAGGTTCAAAGAATTTCCGGAACAAACAGGAGAATTGCTGCTTGCAGTTGGAGCCGCCGGCGTTTGATTGACCGTCACTGCTACAGTTCCAAGCGTACTCACACAGCCGTCAGCTGAGGTTGTTATGACGGAATAGGTTCCGGCATTAGTAGTTGCTGCTGCAGTTATTATTGGATTTTGTGCAGTAGAAGTAAAACTGCCTGGGCCGGTCCAGTTATAGGAGGTGCCGGTACCATTCGCAGTTAAACTGATATCGTTTCCGGAACAAACAGGATTATTGCAGCTTGCTGCTGGAGCCGCTGGAGTTGGATTTACAGTCACTGCAACGGTGCCGGTAGAACTGGGTCCGCATCCGGGAACGGTGGCAATGATCGAATACGTTCCGGCATCAGCAACAATGGAATTGCTTTTTGTTGGATTTTGCAATGTGGATGTAAATCCATTTGGACCTGCCCAGGAATAAGATGCGCTGATAATCGAAGTAACATTCAGAGAAATGGTTTGCCCGGAACAAACAGGACTGTTGCTTCCGCAGGCAGGAGGCGGAGCCGGAGGATTTACAATTACATTGGTTGAACTATTTGAGCTTACGCATCCCGCAGCAGAAGTTGTAGTTACTGTATAGTTTCCTGCATCGGAAGTTGTTGAAGGAGAAATAGTAGGATTTTGTGAAGTGGATGTATAACTATTCGGTCCGCTCCATACAAATGTTGATCCTCCGGTAGTAGTTGCAGTCAAATTGATATTTCCACCCAAACAAACCGGGCTATTGCTCGACGCTGAAAGAGATGGTTTTGGATTTACAGTTACCGTAACTGTTTGAGGAGGACCGGTACATCCGGTTACCGTTGTAGTAGGTGTAACAGTATAGCTAACGATTTCAACACCCAGCGTATTATTTACAATAGTATTATTCAACGTGCTGGTTGACTGTAAAGTCGTGCTTTCACCTGTTGTGTTCGTATTGTCTGCCGCGATCCATGTAAACGTAGAAGCTATATTACTTGTAAGCGGGATATTGACTGTTCCGCCGCTGCATAGGGTAGCACTGCTTGCGCTGGTAACAACAGGAAGCGGATTGACCGTAACGGTTACCGCAGTCATTGGCCCTGCACACGAAGTGACCGTTGTCTGTACATAATAAGTGGTAGTAGTGGTCAGCGTAGGAGTTGTATAAGTTGCTCCTGTTTGCAAGAGTGTTCCTCCTGAAGCTGCATCAAACCATTCGTAAGTTCCACCGGGAGCCGTTGCAGTAAGTGTTGCATCGAAGCCCGCGCAAATAACGGTGCCTGCAGCTGTAGGAGCAGCAGGAAGCGGAGTGATCGTAATGATCACATTATCGGCAACGCTTCCGCAAGCGCCGGCCGGATTGTCCGTAGTCAGCGTCAGCGTAACGGATCCTGCAGCGACTTCGCCTGCGCTTGGAGTATACGCTGCGTTCAATGTTGTATTGTTTGGAGAATAGCTTCCGGCTCCACCGCTCCATGTTGCACTCGAAGCCGAACCTCCTATTGCCCCGGCCAGTGTTACAGAATTTCCGGCACAGATCGTTTGGTTTGTTCCGGCGTTCACAGTAGCTGCAGGATCAATGGTAACCGTATTCGTGGCAGTTACGGTAAAGCATCCGGCTGCTGTTATGGTATTAGTTACAGTATACGTTCCAACTGTTGATGCGCTTAGATCGATCTGGCCTGTTGATGCACTGACAAAAATTATTCCTGCAGGGGATGAGCTGAACACTCCCGCACTTCCTCCGTTATCAAAAACAGGTGATGGGTCTGCACTTGAATTACAGACAGGACTGCTATAATGAAAGTCGGCTACTCCGGCAGAGGTAATCGTGATCACTTCGCTGCTTTGTGCAGGGCATGGTCCATTGGTAGTAAAGGTTACAGTATACGTTCCCGGCGTGCTTGCACCTAAATTTAACTCACCTGTGTTTGTGCTTACAAATACTAAACCGGCAGGCGTTTCGCTAAAGGTTCCGGTAAATCCACCTGTAATCGTTGGTGTGGTGGTTCCGGTCGGGCAATAGGTTCCTGTAGAATAATTAAAAGAAGGATCGTCTGTAGGCGTGATGGTTAAAGTAAATGCGTTTCCGGTACTGGCGCAGCCGTTACCGTTAGTAACGACCAGCGTACCGTTATAAGTTCCCGCCACAACACCGGCAGCGATTGGAACAGTGATGGGACTTGCAGGAA
>JAHEYJ010000004.1:30261-49135 GCA_023251675.1 Bacteroidota bacterium | reverse complement strand
GTTAAAGTAAATGCGTTTCCGGTACTGGCGCAGCCGTTACCGTTAGTAACGACCAGCGTACCGTTATAAGTTCCCGCCACAACACCGGCAGCGATTGGAACAGTGATGGGACTTGCAGGAAGTGCAGTCGAACCCACGTTCACAAGGCCGGCAGCTAGAGCCGCCGCATTCCATGTGATGGTATAATTAGTAGGAGAATTAGTGGTAGCACTGTAGGTCAGAGAAGAATTCTGAGCAGAAGCATTGAAGCAAACCGAGGCCGCTGTAGCAGCAGAAGTAATAGTAGGCAGCGGATTGATCGTTAAAGTAAATGCGTTTCCGGTACTGGCGCAGCCACTTGCATTTGTGACAGTAAGAGTAGCTGTGTAAACTCCAGCCACAACTCCTGCAGCGATAGGAACGGTGATGGGACTTGCAGGCAGCGCCGTTGAACCCACGTTCACCAGTCCGGCAGCAAGAGCCGCCGCATTCCATGTGATGGTATAATTAGTAGGAGAATTTGTAGTAGCGCTGTAAGACAAAGAAGAATTTTGAGCAGCCGCATTATAGCAAACCGAGGCCGCTGTAGCAGAAGAAGTAATAGTAGGAGGTAAATTAATGGTTAGGGTAAAAGCATTTCCAGCGCTAGGGCAGCCACTTGCATTTGTGACAGTAAGAGTAGCTGTGTAAACTCCAGCCGCAACTCCTGCAGCAATGGGAACGGTGATAGGACTTGCAGGAAGAGCAGTAGAACCCACATTTACCAGGCCGGCAGCAAGGGCTGCCGCATTCCAGGTGATGGTATAGTTGGTAGGAGAATTTGTTGTGGCGCTATAAGACAAAGAAGAATTTTGAGCAGCCGCGTTGTAGCATGCATTGGTTGCCGTAGCAGAAGATGTGATAGTAGGCGGTGAATTCACAGTAACCGAAACAGTTCCTGCACCACTTGCACAACCTGCTGCAGAGATGGCAATTACCGAATATGTTCCTGTTCCTGCCAATGTGATTCCACCGATGATTGGATTCTGGGTTGTGGATGTATAGCTGTTAGGGCCCGACCAATTATAAGTAGAGCCGGTAGCAGTGGCGGCTAAACTGAGATTTGAACCGGCACATACTGGGTTGTTACTTGTTGCAGTAGGGGATGTTGGTGCTACATCAATCGTTACGGTTACGGTACCAGGAGAACTGTTACATCCGGTTACCGTGCTTACCACTGAATAGGTTCCTGAGGCAGCAGTGGTCACAGCCGGTATGGTTGGATTTGCAAGGCTGGAAGTAAAACCGTTGGGACCTGTCCAGGAATAAGTAGGACTGGGATCAGTGGAGCTGGCAGAAAGACTTAAAGTTTGTCCGGTACAAACAAGACCATTCGTATTAACAACAGTTGCAGTCGGAGTGGCTGGGACGAAGGGAGGACATGTTACTACGTTTGCCTGAAAATCCCTTACAATATAACTTAAATAAACACCATTACGGTATTCAGTACATTTTACTCCGAAAACAAACCTTCCATTTGTATTAGCAACACCAGTGATTTGTCCGGTAGTTGAAGAAAGAGTTACTGGAGGGGCGGGAGAATTAAAAGGAGAATTAGCGGAATAGGAACCAACCCAACCTACAAGAGTAAAGGTTGCAATATTTCCGGGAAAAGTAGGTGTAATATCCGTGAAAGGCGTATACATCGAATAGACTAAACTATCACCGTTAGGATCAGTGGCAGCAGCATCAATAGTAAATGAATTTACTCCGCACAAATATAAAGGCGGTGTAGAATTGAAATCCGGGCTGCTGTTTGAAGGGAACGAACCATCATCAAAAATTTTTACATTGTCCCAGCGATAAATCTCTGATGTGGGAGAAACGGCGTCATAACTTACTTTAATAAATATTTGAATAGTATTCCCGGAAAGACCTGATGCAGAAGCTACCGCACTTGTGAAATCATCATAAATAGATCCATTAGTTGGGAAAGTAATCGGGGCGCCGCCATTTAATGAATAAGAAACCGTGATGTTATCAGCGACATCCATAGTGCCAGCTTCTGAAAGATCTACATTTGCAGTGACTCCTGCTGTATAGGAAGAAATGGTAATGGTTTGAGTTGCCCAGGTCATACTGGCAGAGGCACCGATCAGTATGTTGTCAATATTATAAATTTCAGTGTTTGGAGAGGCGGCATCATAAGTAACTGTAACTATAACCTGGATATTGTTTCCCTTTAGTCCGGCAGCGCTGACACTGAGAGCAGCAAAGTCATCGGATATGCTTCCAGTTCCTCCTGCAGAATTGTGTGGAAATACTACCGGCGATCCTCCATCAATTGAATAAGAGACAGTGATATTATCACCAGGATCAAGAGTTCCTCCCTTCGAGAGGTTCATGCTCAAAAAGACCCCATCAGGATATGCGGAAATGGATACTGTTTGAGTGGTCAAAGTCATAGTGCCGTTGTTTGCACCCGTAACCCTAAATTGATTGGTCTGAACCGATCCTGTTGCTCCTCCGGTTACAGCTCTTGTCCATGCAGTTGCACCGGCATCGGTGGTAGTGTTGTTGGCCAGAGTAAAATCTTCCAGCCAGATACTGCTGCCGTTTGCTCCGGTAACTTCAAATAGATTATTGTTTACAGATGCGGTTGTAGTAGGTATTGCACCGGGAGTAATGGACCAGGCAGTTGTACCGTTATCTACGATATCTCCATTTACAAGAGGAGCACCAAAATCTTCATCCCAAAAAGCAGGTGAAGTAAACCCGGGAATGAAAGCATAAAAAGTTTCTCCGTCACCGGGACTTGTATTATTAACATTCGTAATATTTGTAATGGTCTGGTTCCGGCAGCATAACGAGTAATATAAATGATACCCACCATCACTCGGTGGTAAAACAACGGTTCCGGTATATATTTTTTCCTCTACGCATGGCGGTGAAGGTGGAGCAGAGGCGCAAGGAGGAAGGGTTGCAGTTACTGAAGTAGTGGGAGAAGGATTTAACGTAACAATCGGTGTGGAATATGCGGTGCCATCTGCGTTAAGAATATTTACATCTACAGTGCCAGGATAGCCAGTTGCAGAGGAGCAATCGCGATACAATTTAAGTGTAACGGTATAGGTATTCCCAGCACCTACCTGGTAGGTCAATGAGCCTCCAACTATATGAGTTGAAAATCCGGATAATGGAAAGAGTAAATAAGCAACAAGTGTTAAGAAAAAACCTTTGTAGAGTTTATTCATACTTTATAAATGAGGTTGATCGATGAGCTTTTGCTGTCTGTTACGAAAAAATTCAAGGTAAGGTTACCTGTTTTTCGAACAATTTTTGATTTAATATCAAGACTTTCAAAATACTATATTTCAATGTGTTATAGCCAATAAAATGAAATTATCTTTAAGGAAAGACGAAGCAGATACTTTCCTCCATTTCGAAACATTAATACCGGTAATTAATATTGAAAAGGCAAATAGATTTGACTCGTTGAGCATTACTTAAGTTTATTGCTTTATCAGGCAGATTTTTCTTGAAATGCAATTTTTAAAATTTCTTATCTTAAGAAAATAAACCCCACTCTCAAATTCACTTAAATCCAATCTGCAGGAATTAGAATTAAAAGATTGAATCAAAACTTTGTTCTCCAATACATCATAAACTTCTATGTTTTGAATTTTATCGGCTGTGTTTTGAATGTTGATTTCTCCGCTTGATGGGTTGGGGTAAATGGATAACCCGGAAAATGAATGTTGAATGAGAATATTGGTGAGAAGAGAATCGTATCCTTTCCAGCATGAAACGCCTCCTCGATAATTTCCGACTATCATATCTAAAATATAATCTCCGTTAATATCATTCATTGTTACTGTAGACCTTTCTCCTTCCTTGATTTTCTGGTAAGCAGAATCTAGAAGCGTAAAACTGCCTGCGAGGTTGCCGTCAATGTTGTTGTAATGAAATATTCCGCCGTAATAACTTCCTGCAAGTAGGTTATAACTTCCGTTGTAATCAAACATGAAAGGGACGCTGTAACCGTAGTTGGCGAGGTATTTTACATTCACTTTTCCAAAAGAATCGGTCATCCAGGTGAATTGAGGAGAAGATGCAGTTCCCGAATTTTTATAATAGTTCAGATTCCCGCCTCTTTCTCCTATGATCATATCTAACAATCCATCCCGGTCTACATCGATCAATTGAGGAGTGGCATTAGATCCGACATCAATAGGAGTGCCGCCGTCATCCGGATAAGCACTTTGAGTCAATTCAAAATTGCAGGGACTTCCTGCCCCTGCTGTATTAGTGAAATAAAAAAGCTGGCCATTGTAATCGCCTATCATCATATCCTGATCGCCATCGTTATCCAGGTCACCAAAAGTAAGGTACAGGTTATTTACAGATGGTAGTTGTGAAGAAAGCCCTGCAAAATCAGTTGTATCCAGCGTAAAGAAAGGGGATGTGATAGTTCCTGTATTTTTATATGCATATACATTCGAAGTTCCGAAAGTAATGCATGAATCCGTATCTTTTATAAGAACTGAATTGGCAATGAGCAAGTCGGCAATACCGTCGCCCGTATAATCAAAAAGAAAAGGAGAGGCGCCTTCTCCCACATCGATCATTTCATCCTGTAGAAAATCATTTTTTACATAACTAAAGACGGGGGCATTATCGGTGTTGGTATTTTGGTAATACCAGATGCTTTTCTGATTGAAAGAAATGTTAGGCTGATTAGGACAGACAAGCAGATCGCGTTTACCGTCGTTGTTAACATCGAGGAAATATCCGCAAGGGAAAACTGTTTGCTGAACAAATTTTGTATTAGACGGAAAAGAATCATCATAGGCGGTCATGTTTGCTGAGGCAGCATTTCCTCCGTTCGTCAGCAAAGTGAGCTTGCAACAGGAAACATCTCCCACAATAAGGTCTTTATCGCCGTCTGCATCCATATCTAAACAAAGTGAGCAGGACCCGCTATGAGCATTCTCCACTTCATAAAGCGGAGGCGATTCATGAGGAAAACTCATCCGGCAGGATTGATTTAAGTTGATCGAACAGTTCGAGGCGTTTTCAGAAAAATGTCCCCAGCAACCGCCTGCGTCAAGTTGAAAGATCAGGCTGTCGCATCCATACCCGTTTTCTACAGAAAGGTTTCTGTGAAACTCTACGGTTGTTCCATTAAAATCATAGGTAAGCACATCCATATCACCGTCGCCATCCACGTCTTCAATCGCCGGTATGTCAACTTGCGAAATAAACAAATTTGTAACCGTAGGGTTGTAATTTGATTTAATATAATTTTTCTCCAAAGTGAACTGAAGATTGCCTCCTGAAGAAGTATTTCTCCAGACTTTTATTCCGGCAATTGGAGAAGCATATGTGAAAATATCTTCTTTGCCATCGCAGTTGTAATCAAGCAGTATCGCCCAGCTTTGCAGAAAAGGAAATTTATTTGTGTACTGATCAGAATAGGAATAGTCAGCCGTATTGGGCGTTCCATTATTTAAGTATGTGCTGAACTTGTTTCCGCTCCTGTCAAAAACAAAAAGATCTTTTTTCCCGTCGAAGTTCAGATCGATATCCGAGAACTGGCAAAAGTTCTGTCCTCCGGCCCAGGGCATTTTAAGAAGTTTTCCGTTCTCAATTACATGAATGCTTGTATCGCGGGTAAACGAAAGCTGGGCGTGGATGAAATTTCCCGTAAGGGAAAAAAGAAGGATAATTATGATTTTTTTTATCTCAGGCATTTGCTATTTAACTGAAACGCAGCAATCCTGTTTAGGTTTCAACTCGCCAAAACATTCCGTAACGATTCCCGATTGAGCCAGAAAGGAAATAAATTCTTTTTCTTTTTCCTGATCCACAGCAACCAATAAGCCGCCGCTGGTTTGCGGATCAGCAAGAATAGTTAAAGAATCAGCATCGACGCCCATTACTTTGTTCTCATAGCTTTTCCAATTTCTTTCGGTTCCGCCGGGAATGCATTTCTGGTCTATGTAAAAAGAAAGATTATTAATTTTCGGAATTCTGGAAAATACAATTTCGGCAGTCAAATTACTTCCTTCGCACATTTCGATAAGATGTCCGAGCAATCCGAATCCGGTCACGTCGGTCATTGCCATTACATAATTTAACTTGCCAAGTTCATAACCGATGGAATTTAACCTTGTCATTGTTTTCACGGCTTCATCAAAGTCTTCTTTCAAGGCAATTCCTCGTTTGTGTGCGGTCGTGATCATTCCAACGCCTAAAGGTTTCGTCAGAAAAAGTTTGCATCCTGCAGTTGCCGTAGAATTCTTCTTTATGTTTTTTATTTCTACATCGCCTGTTACGGCTAATCCAAAAATGGGCTCCGGACTATCAATGCTGTGGCCGCCCGCCAGCGGAATGCCTGCTTCGGCACAAACCGTTCTTGCTCCTTCCAGAACTTTTTGTGCGACTCCCGGAGGAATTTTTTCTACCGGCCAGCCGAGAATGGCGATCGCCATTAACGGTTTGCCCCCCATGGCATATACATCGCTGATGGAATTTACAGAAGCGATCCTCCCGAAATCAAAAGGATCATCCACGATCGGCATAAAAAAATCAGTAGTAGAAATAACGGCTTTGCCGTTTCCCATATCATAAACCGCTGCATCGTCTTTGGTGTCGTAGCCGACGAGCAGTTTGGCGTGAGGAGCGCGGTGTTCGGAGTGTAATATCTTTTCGAGGACGGACGGAGCGATCTTGCATCCGCATCCTGCGCCGTGGGAAAATTGGGTAAGTTTTATTTCTTCCATATTATTTTTCAACCGTAGTGAGATTGTCTTGTTTTGAAAGCAGCATTGACCCTGCAAATGAAATTAATTTTTCCGCGTTCACGGAAGCATCTGCCGTTTCACTTTCGACAAAAAACACATCTTTCATGTTTCTAATTTCATGATTGTAGTTGTAGGCTTTGTCGTAGTATCCAAGCGTGATGTCAGCCACTTCGCGGAGGTTCCCTTTCTCCAGTTCTTCCAGCGCTTTTTTCACATGCTGCGGGCCCAGGCGTTTCCCTATCTTCAGAATGCAGTTTTGTAATTCTTCTTTTGAGAACTTTCCATAATCGTTCATCAAACGATCTAAACGAAGTTCCTTCGGGAAACGGATCCGGAGAATGGGCGCCTGTTTCATCATTTCCCATAGAGGATTTGGAAGCTGGGTCCGGCCGATGCTTCTGGCTTCGTCTTCCATCCAGACTTTTCGGGATGGATCAAGAGCTGAAAGCGCATGTGAAAGATTGTTCTCGAACTGCTCCTGCGTGGGCTGCGGCAGTTCTCCAAGTGAGCCGAATGCTGAACCTTTATGATTTGCCAGCGCTTCCAGGTCGACGATCTGATGACTGCGTTTGGAAATGTTCAGGAGGATCTCGGTCTTGCCGCTGCCCGTTTCTCCTCCTATAATTAGTATATCCGGTTTGTTTTTAAAACTTTCAAGTACAAAATTCCGGTAAGCCTTGTATCCTTTGTTGAGCGTATAGGTTTTGTAACCGTATACATTCAGCAGGTGGGCAAAGTTCGCGCTGCGCATCCCGCCGCGCCAGCAGTGGACCAGTACAGTTTTTGGTTTACTGTTTCCGGTTTCCTGTTCGTCGTCCCGGACTTGTTTCGGAATCTTTTTAAATACTTCCTGAGCTTGCGCGATAAACGATCTCAGTTTCGGGCCAACCAATTCCAAACCGATCTCAATTGCTTTCTGTCTCCCGGTTTGTTTGTAAGCAGTGCCGACTTTTGCCCGCTCGTCATTATCAAGCAGCGGAATGTTGTGTGCGCCCGGAATATGACCGTGCAGGAACTCAGCGGGAGACCGGACATCAATCACCGGAAATTCTTCCGCAAGTTTTATGAACTCTTCTATGTTTATAGGAACATTCACGTAAAAAAATATACTCCACGAAATTATCTATTTTTAACCACTGTTTTTCTTTCATGAGAAAATTATTCCCTGTTTCTGTCTTTCGTCTGCAACTGATCACGGTGCTGTTTTTTGCTGTCGTTTACTCGCTGCTTTCGCTGGTCAATCATTATAATTTCAGAACCTACGCTTTCGACCTGGGGCTGATGAACAATGCCATGTATGATTACGCACATTTTCATTTCAATTACTGTACGCTGCTGCAGCCCGAACTGAAAAATTACCTGAGTGTGCATTTTGAATTATTCAACATCCTTTTATCGCCATTCAGTTATCTTTTTGGCACGTATACCCTGTTGATCTTTCAGATCGCGTTTGTTTTATTCGGAGGATTCGGAGTGTATTCCTATGTATTATCAATCCAAGATCCAACATCCAAGATCCAACATCCAGTTCTGCCTTTTCTTGCACAGCTTCATTTTTATTTTTTTTATGGAATTTATTCAGCGCTTAGTTTCGATTTTCATAACAATGTGATCGGCGCCATGCTCGTGCCATGGTTCTTTTATTTTTTTCATAAAAAAAAATGGAAGATAGCGTTGTTGTTTCTTATCCTCATCGTCATTGCTAAAGAGAACATGCCGCTGTGGATGGCTTTCGTTTCAGCCGGTTTGGCATGGTTATACAGAAAGGAAGCAGTGCAGCGCAATATTGCAATCCTGTTCAGTGTTTTCGCTTTTGCATGTTTCTTTCTTATCATTAAAATAATTATGCCTTCGCTTGCTAACCAAGGGGAAGCATATGGTCAGATCAGAATCAGTTATTCAGCGTTGGGTTCTAGCATTGGTGAAATAGCGACAACATTTTTTGCCGACCCGGTCCGGGTTTTCAAAATGTTCTTTTCTAATCATACGGGAAATAGTTTTGGCGATAACTACAAAATGGAAACGTATGTCTTTTTTATTTTATCCGGGGGTATTCTTCTTTTTCTCCGCCCGCAATTCCTCCTGATGTTGCTCCCCATCTTCGCGCAGAAAATGTTTCACAATGATTTTTTGAAATGGGGAATAGGGGATCATTACTCCATCGAATTTGCACCAATCTGTAGCATTGGGATCTTTTATGTCATAACAAAAGTGTATGCTGAGAAGTGGAGAAAATACCTGGCGTTTGGAGCGGTTGTTATGTCGTTGGTAATGACCATTCGTAGTTTTGACCGGTCATATACCTACTTTGACCGTGACCGGCACCGCATGTACCAGGCCAGGCATTACCAGAAAGATTACAATGTTCAGGAAGCGTATGATGCCCTGAAATTAATTCCGGATGATGCATCGGTGTGTGCACAGTCTCCGTTTGTTCCGCACCTGGCGCTGCGTGATGGAATATGGCAGTTTCCGTACGTTCAGAAAGCGGAATATGTTGTGTTCTCCTTTGAGGAAAATCCTTATCCGCTCAGCAAAAAAATGTTTGAAGAACAAGCTGCTGCTTTGATGAATTCCCCGGATTGGAATAAGGTCTATGATAAGAACCGCATGGTGATCCTGAAGAGGAAGTGATCTACTTTACAAAAATTATCTTCTTGTGAAACGTCTTGCTCCCGGAATTAAATGCAGCAATATAGACTCCGGAAGAAAAGCTCTCTGAAGGAACTTCTAAATGATAAGATTCGCCCGAAGAGGAAGGAACGATCAAGTCCTTGGAGAAAATAATTTTGCCTGAAAGATCGGAAACAGAAAAGTTCAATTCATGTTTGGAGTTTAGAAACGTATTGTCGAAGCGCAGAAATATACTTCCGGAGCAGGGGTTTGGATAAACGACCGTATTGTTTTTTTCTTCAGGCAGATCATTTGTTCCAACAAAAATATGAGTGGTAGAAAGATAACCTCCGTCACTTCTGGTCTTTGCCATGAAAATATTATCAGGCCCTTTTCCAAAAGTCGAGGTATATCCCACCAACGCAAACCCTGAATCCGCAGTCTGTACCAGGTCATAACCTTCTTCGTCTTTGGTTCCGCCGAACGTTCTCACCCAAAGGCTCCAGATGGAAGTCCATTTGACCAGGAATATTTCTTTTCCGCCAAAACCGCCCACATTTGAATTGACAAGTGTCACGATCTGTCCGTCAAACGATTCGCAGATCCGGCTCACTGATTTCTCTCCTGTGGATGGCGTATCAACATTTGCGACCAGCACCGCTCCGGATGAATCGGTCTTCAGATAATATATTTTATTTACCCCGCCAATGTTTGCAGAGCCGCCCAGCAGGTAACTCCCGTCGGCGCAAACAGAAACAGAGCTGCATACATCATCACCCGATCCGCCGTAGGATTTTTCCCACTTTGTATTTCCGGCAGAATCGGTTTTTACGAGATAGAAATCTTTATCACCTGAAGTGCCGGTAGTTGTTCCGGCTGCTATGAAACCGTGATCGATCGTCTGGTGAACTTCTTTGAAATCATCTGTTTCAGGTGATCCGAATGCTCGGGTCCAAAGCGTATCTCCGTCCGCATCTGTTTTGATCAGCCAGGCTTGCGTGTTGTTTCCGAAGCCATACGATTCGCCTGCAAGGATAAATCCATCGTCGTTGGTTTGTTCAACCCAATAAGTAAAATCCCAATCACCGGTTCCGTACGATCTTTCCCATTGAAGATTTCCCTGGGGATCTGTTTTTACAAGATATGCATCGTATCCGCCATTTCCAAAGCTGTTAGTATACCCGCAGATCACAAAACCGGAATCCAGGGTTTGTTTTACGCAAAAAGCATTTTCAATATTTAATCCTCCAAACGTGTTTTGCCATTGATATTTTCCAGCGCTGTCGATCTTCAGCAGGTAAAAATCAGTTGTGCCGGCTCCGTAACTGCTGGAGGAAGCGCAAACAATGTAACCTTTATCAAAAGTTTGGGCAATTCCTTTTCCCCGGTCATACTGATCGCCGCCGTAAACAGATACCCATGTGCCGGGCTGGGAAAGTAAGGCAAAAGGCAAAAGGCAAAAGGCAAAGGGGAGCAGCCGGAAACCGTTGAGAAAAAAAATCTTAATTTCGAAAAGTTTATACATGAGCTCACCAATGAAATTGCAGTTTCAAATATACAGAACTTTTGACTTTTAACTTTATTACTTTTAACTTAATAGTATGATTCACAAAGAAGGAACACCCACCATTGTTTTAACACTTGTTTTTATTTTAATTCTGAATGTCCTGATTTATTTTTTTTGCGGAAATGAAATAATAAAGTGGTCCGGCTATTTGGTTTCAGCTGTTCTGCTTTACATCATTCTGCAATTTTTTAGAAATCCGTCAAGATCAATCCCGGTAAATGCAAAACATATTCTTTCTCCCGCCGACGGAAAAGTGGTGGTGATTGAAGAAGTGATGGAAGAGGAATATTTCCACGACCGACGGTTGCAGGTATCCATTTTCATGTCGCCGTTCAATGTGCATGTGAACCGGTATCCTGTAAGCGGAACGATCACCTATTATAAATATCATCCTGGGAAATATTTAGTGGCCTGGCATCCGAAATCATCCACGGAGAATGAAAGGACCACTGTTGTTGTGTCCCCCGCCGGAGGGGGGCAGGGGGGAGGAACTGTTCTTTTCCGCCAGATCGCCGGCGCTTTGGCGCGGAGAATCGTTTTTTATGGAAAAGAAAAAGAAGTTGTGAAGCAAGGCGATCAGTGCGGCTTTATCAAATTCGGATCACGGGTAGACTTATTTTTTCCGCTCGGAACAAAACTGAATGTGAAGCTGAACGACGTGGTAAGAGGCGGGCAAAGCGTGATCGCCCAGATGCAATCAACGTTATAGCAACTATTGAAGAATCTACATGACATGCGCGCAATCAATCAGTAAACAACGCCGGGACAATCTTTATTTCCGGGACGGTAGATGATCCCGATACGCAGTTCCCAGTCGCGGTTGCGAATATCCAGCGGATTGGATTTATAGGCGTAGTAGAACGGAGTGTCGCGGGTCATGTGAAGTTCGATGAAGGGTTTGAAGTTGCTGAAGACAATTTTTTCAAAACCAATCCCCGCATCCACTCCAAAATTAAATTTTTTGAATGCGCCTGTTATTGAAGGAGATTTTGTGTTTTGTGTGAGCAGGTATTCAACCCGTGGACCAAACAATAGATAAGGAAATCCCTGGAATGTTTCGTATTGCAGTTTCAGATAATTATTCCAGCAGAGATAGTTCAGCTTGTTTTTATAAGTAGCGCTGTCGGTTTTGTCTTTGCCTCCTTTCTGGTCGAACTGGATCTCAGTGATCCATCGTGCCCAGTCGCTGTTGATGAATTCGGCCCGCACCGAGCCATTGAACCCGATCACATTTTTTTTCCTGATCGCGCCGGTTGATGAATCCGGAAGCGTAAGGAACCATTTCTGTTTTGCTTTGGAAACGCCGGCCGTGATGCCGATGCCCTGGAAGAACTGGCCGAAAGCAGAAACAGAAATTCCAAAACTCAAAAAGCAAATAACAAATAAATTCCAAAAATCAAAACTACAAGCACTAAACTGTTTGGAGTCTGAAATTTGCGTCTTGTGATTTATTTGTGTTTTGTGTTTCGTCATTTGTTTTTTTATGCGCTGATGGCTTCCGCTTCTTTATTGATCTTCTTCACCAGCCCCTGCAAAACCTTTCCCGGCCCGACCTCCACATACGAATTGATTCCATCAGCGGTCATTCGCTGAATGGTCTGTGTCCAGCGCACGGGTGCGGTCAGCTGAGCGATCAGGTTCTTTTTTATTTCTTCAGGATCAGAAATAGGACTTGCATTTACATTCTGATAGACCGGGCAGATGGGTTTTGAAAAATGGGTTGCATTGATGGCCGCTTCCAATTCTTTTTTTGCCGGTTCCATAAGAGGGGAGTGAAACGCACCTCCAACCGGAAGTAAGAGTGTGCGTTTTGCTCCTGCCGCTTTTAATTTTTCGCAGGCCATGTTCACGCCTTTGATGCTTCCTGAAATAACCAGCTGGCCCGGGCAATTATAGTTTGCAGCGACCACAATTTCTCCTGATGCTGAAATTTCAGCGCAAATGTCTTCTGCAATTTTATCATCAAGATTCAGAATGGCAGCCATCGTACTTGGATTCTGCTCGCACGCTTTTTGCATGGTCATGGCACGTTTGAATACAAGTGCAACGCCATCTTCAAACGTCAATGCTCCGGAAGCAACCAATGCAGAAAATTCACCAAGCGAATGACCGGCAACGGCACTCGGCTGAAAAGCATCGCCGAGTGTTTTGGCAAGGATTACGGAGTGAAGAAATATGGCAGGTTGCGTGATCTTTGTTTGCTTCAACTCTTCATCGGTTCCGCCAAACATAGTGCCGGTGATGTGAAATCCGAGTATTGAATTTGCTTTTTCAAAAAACTCACGCGCCAGCGCCGAACTTTCAAAAAGATCTTTTCCCATTCCGGGGAATTGGGATCCTTGTCCTGGGAATAAATAGGCTTTCATAGTACTACGAATTACGAATGTTTACGAATGTACGAATGGGAGACATATGGAAAAGGAAATGAAGATTGGAAATATCAACAAGTTGATGTGTCTATTTTTATTGATGAACAAAATGGGTAAAAGTAAATCAGAGTTTGAAGTAAATCACTTTATCGCGTTCATTCGGATCGGTGTTACGCTTTTTTCTGTTTTTGAAGAGATTTAATTTAGGGAAAATATGTTTTCTTGTTTTCAATTCACGGTTGACTGGCTTGGCATCATGATTAGTTTTTAATTTATTGTCTGGAGTGGGAGCTTTATGTGATTTCTCTTCCGGCGATTCATCCTTTTTAGGCATATGTGATTTATCTTTTTTTGGTTTTTTGTCCGGGTTTAAATTAAACTTACTCTTGCTTCTCGGATTTTTATTTTTCTTCTTGAAAGAAATATGCGGCACCTTCAGCATAAAATGAAAATCAACTCCGTACACATCCCGTTTGGTTATAAGAGGCAGAAGGTCTGCCATGCCTACGATCAGCGGGCCAATGCGCGCCGTGAGGCCAAGCCGGAAATGAGAGTATTTATTAAAAGAAAACGGAACATAAACGCCCAGCCATTTCCAGTCCCAACGGGGCGTTACACTGAGCGTGGTCACTTCATGAATTTTATCTTCATTGTTTTTAAACTGAAAAGCATAATTGAAAGTGGAATTGACATAAATGTTTTTTCCTGCATAATAATCTCCCTGCAAACTTACCAGGGTCGGAAGATTCATTTTGAATTTATTGTCGCCGGGAACCATGGTGTATTGCAAGCTTAACGAATCATCTGCGCCGGTAAGAGGATTGGTGGAGGATGAGCTGAGCGAATTCAGATCAAGCGGGACATTTAGTTCTGCAGTGAAGTCACGGGCATTGGAAGGTTTCAGAAACTTTATCCATCCCAGGTCCTGGATGGAAAATCCCAGCTTGTATTTGTATTCGTGCTGAAGCGGAGTGGTTTTAGATTGTGAAGCAAGTTTGGTGTGAACCTCCGTCAGCGGATGAAATTCGTAGGTGGCGCCAAGGTCAAGGCCAAAGGATGGTTTGCCGCCAAATCCGAATGATGCGGCGGATGGATTAAATTCAAGATTGCCGGAATGGCCGTAATGGATCAGCGAACTTACGATCAACACACTGTCTTCCTTATAAAAATTATATTTTACATTATTAACAAACAGGTACATCGAATATAAACCTTGCAGTAATTTTAGTCTTCCTGCAACATTCAGCCGCTCGTTCTTGGTTTGTGAAATGGTTCTTCCGTACGTGATCCCGTATTCATTCCAAACCATCGTTTGAACGCTCACGCGCAGTGCATTAAAATCCTGGTTGAAAAGAGCGCTGTCATTTTTTCCGTTGATCACCATATCGGCAAGAGTAGGATCAATGCCGTCGACATTGGCATAAACACGGCTTTTACAGGTGAACGCAAAAGCATCTTTATGTTTGGGCCGTGTGAACATGAAAGATGGAAGTGTAAGATTGGCAGCAGCAAAAACAGAAACGACTTTCACAGAACGAACGGCCATGTAATTTTTTATAAAGTTGTCGCCATCATTGAACGCAGGATAATCCCCATAAAACATACTGCCACTGTGCTGAAGCGCCTTTTTTTTGAAGCCAAGATAATTATTGGCAACAGTGAGATTCATTCCAATAATGGTGACATCCCATTTCCGCGGGTTGTTGACTATACTGGCAGGGTTTACATCGATCCCGTTAACTCCGGCAAAAGCACTGTTGGCAAAGCCGAGGTAATCCTGTGCATGGGAATAAGAAAACAGAAAACAGAAGAAAATAAAAAAAGAAAAAAATCTTTTCATTCACTAATGAAGTTTCCCGGAGACCAGGTGAACAAATTCTTCTCTTGTTTTTGGATTATTGAGAAAAGCGCCGGTAAAAGCGGATGTGGTAGCTACTGAATTCTGTTTCTGCACGCCCCGCATAAGCATGCAAAGATGCTTGGCTTCAATCACCACGGCAACGCCCAGGGGTTGCAGCGTCTCCTGGATGCAGTCCCTGATCTGGGTGGTCAATCGTTCCTGGACCTGCAGCCTTCTTGCAAAAGCATCCACTACCCGGGGGATCTTGCTGAGGCCAACAATTTTTCCATTAGGAATATAAGCGATGTGTGCTTTTCCGAAAAAAGGAAGCAGATGATGTTCGCAAAGCGAATAGATCTCAATATCTTTTATGATCACCATTTGCTTGTACTCATCTTTGAACAAAGCCGATTTCAGAATGCCGGCAGGATTTATATTGTAGCCATGGGTTAGAAACTGCATGGCTTTAGCTACCCGCTCAGGAGTTTTCAATAAACCTTCCCGCTTTGTGTCTTCACCCAGGTTTTGCAGTATGGAACGGTATTTAACAGAGATCTTTTCTGTAAGTTCAGGATTGTACCGGTCCTCCCGTGTGTATCCGTTCATTTCTTCCTCTGAAAGAGGGTTTTTCTTTTTAGGCATTTGAGGGTGGGGTTATGATCCGAAATATTCAACGTAATTATTTTCTGTTTCACGGATCTTTACGCAGTGAAGCGTGCATCCGAGTTGGTTTATCGGTGTTTCTATTTGTTTCCAGATCTCAACGGCAAGTGTTTCGGTGGTTGCCGTTTTCCCTTTCATGAAGTCAACATCGAGGTTGATGTTCTTGTGGTCGAGTTTTGAGATTACTTTTTCACGCAGGATGACACTTATTGTGGAAAGGTTTGCAACAAAACTTGTATCGGGATTTTGTTCTCCCTTTACGGTCACAAAAAGTTCATAGTTATGCCCGTGCCAGTTGGGGTTGGAACATTTTCCAAACACTTCGTTGTTTTTTTCTTCAGACCATTCTTTGCGGAAAAGCTTGTGGGCTGCCGAAAACTGCTCCCTTCGGGTGATATATACCATTATAGAATTTTGAACGGCAAATATAGAAAAGTACAGGTTTAGGAGCTTACGCGTGATATTTGCTTTCAGAATTTCTCAATCTGAATCCGGTTTTATTCGTTTGAATCTGTAATCCTGTATATTTGGTCCATGAAAATCCTGCTTGTTTCCGCTACAAGAACGGAGATCCTTCCGCTTATCAAAAAATTCAGAGAAATTTCCGGAAAAGGAACTTTGACTTCATACCGTTTCGGTTCGCATTCAATCGATATTCTCATTACAGGCATTGGAATGACCCGGACTGCGTTTTACCTGGGAAAAACACTGAATAAGAAATATGATCTGGCGATCAACGCAGGTATTTCCGGCAGTTTCAGAAAAAATATTCCCTTGGGTTCAGTAGTGAATGTAGCCAGTGATTGTTTTTCAGAATTTGGAGCAGAGGACGGAAACGAATTTCTGATTGCAGATAAGATCGGAATTGGGAAAACAGGTATCAGGTATCAGGTATCAGGTATCAGGAAAATAAGTAAAGCAATTTCAATGATGAAAAAAGTGAAGGGGATAACGGTCAATACAGTTCATGGAAATAATGAAAGTATTCGGAAGGTTATAAAAAAATTCAATCCGGATATCGAAACGATGGAAGGGGCAGCGTTCTTTTTTGCTTGTAATGAAGAAAAAACTTCCTGCCTTCAAATCCGCTCCATTTCAAATTATGTTGAAAGAAGGAATAAAAAAAATTGGAAAATAAATCTGGCAATTGAACGCCTGAACGTTGCTTTGGAACAACTTATTCGGTCAGTTTGATAAAAAAGAGCTGCTTGCCTCATTCTGACTTTCCCCTCGATATTTTCACTACTTTCACGCCTTATTTTTAATATGCAAAAAATTCGCAATATCGCCATCATCGCTCACGTTGACCACGGTAAAACTACACTGGTAGATAAAATACTTCACACCTGCCAGCTCTTTCGGGCCAACCAGGCAACCGGAGATCTGATACTTGACAGTAACGACCTGGAACGTGAAAGAGGAATTACCATTCTTGCAAAGAACGTTTCTGTAACCTATAAGGATACGAAGATCAATATCATTGACACGCCCGGCCACGCTGATTTCGGCGGTGAAGTGGAGCGTGTGCTCAACATGGCGGATGGCGTGCTTCTGCTGGTGGATGCTTTTGAAGGTCCGATGCCTCAAACCCGTTTCGTTCTGCAGAAAGCACTCGAACAGGGTTTGAAAGCGATCGTTGTGATCAATAAAGTGGACAAACCCAACTGCCGGCCTGATGAAGTGCACGATGCCGTCTTTGAACTTTTCTACAACCTCAATGCTACTGAGGATCAGCTGAACTTTCCTACTATTTACGGATCCTCCAAACAGGCGTGGATGGGTGCCGACTGGAAAAATCCCACAAAAGATATTTTATACCTTCTTGATTCGATCGTTGAAAATATTCCTGCTGCTCCGGTTCGTTTGGGAACGCTTCAGCTGCAGATCACTTCGCTTGACTATTCTTCTTTCATAGGCAGAATTGCAGTGGGAAGGATTTTCCGCGGTGAGATTAAAGAAAACATGCCGGTTTCTCTCGTAAAGCGCGATGGCAGAATCCAGAAATCACGAATTAAGGAACTTTTTATTTTCGAAGGGCTTGGAAAAAAGAAAACAACTTCTGTAATGGCCGGAGATATCTGTGCGTTTACTGGAATTGAAGGGTTTGAGATCGGGGATACCATTGCGGATTTTGAAAACCCGGAAGGGCTTAAGCCCATCGCAATCGATGAACCGACGATGAGCATGCTGTTCACGATAAACAATTCTCCTTTTTTCGGAAGGGATGGAAAATTCGTCACCTCCCGTCACCTGAAAGAGCGATTGGACAGAGAGCTTGAAAAAAACCTTGCCCTCCGCGTTGAGCCGACCGGTTCGCCCGATTCGTTCATGGTTTTCGGAAGAGGAATACTTCATTTAGCTATCCTGATCGAGACCATGCGCAGGGAAGGCTACGAACTCCAGGTCGGCCAGCCACGGGTGATCGTCAAGGAGATAGATGGCGTTAAGCATGAACCTGTGGAAGTCCTTACGGTAAATACACCAATGGAATGTACCGGAAAAGTTATTGAATTCGTCAGCCAGCGCAAAGGTGAAATGCTGGTGATGGAACCGAAAGGGGACCTGGTGCATATGGAGTTTGATATCCCATCACGGGGATTGATCGGTTTGCGGAATGCCATCCTCACCGCCACAGCCGGTGAAGCCATCATGGCGCACCGTTTCAAGGCATTTGAACCATGGAAGGGGAATATTCCGGGCCGGATCGCCGGCGTTCTCATCTCTAAAGAAAAAGGGATGGCGGTTGCTTATTCTATAGATAAATTACAGGACCGGGGGAAATTTTTTGTTGACATGAGCGATGAGATCTACACCGGGCAGATCATCGGGGAGCATATCCGTCCCGATGACCTGGTCATCAACATCTGCACGGAAAAAAAATTAACCAACATGCGCGCTTCCGGCTCGGAAGAAAAAATGCGCATCGCGCCCAAAATAAAATTCTCTCTCGAAGAAGCCATGGAATACATCCAGGAGGACGAATACGTAGAAGTGACAAAGAATCATATACGGATGAGAAAAATTTATCTGGATGAACAAGAGAGAAAGAGAATGGAAA
>JAHEYJ010000004.1:0-30251 GCA_023251675.1 Bacteroidota bacterium | reverse complement strand
AAAGTAGTAGCAAACTAACTCATCCGTTTGAATCTGCCTTTGCTATGAAAATAAAAACAATCACCTCTTATCTTGAAACCATCGCTCCTTTGTCGCTGCAGGAAGCATACGACAATTCCGGGCTATTGATAGGTAATGAAGAATCGGAAGTAACCGGTGTTCTCATTTGCATTGATTGCACCGAAACGGTTTTGGAGGAAGCAATCAACAAGAATTGCAATCTCGTCATCACCCATCATCCCATCATCTTCAGGGGTTTGAAGAAAATCACCGGAAAGAATTATGTGGAAAGGATAGTGGAGAAAGCCATTCTGAATAAAATTTCCGTTTATGCCATTCATACCAACCTGGATAATGTATCGCAAGGGGTCAATAAGAAGATCTGCGATAAACTCGGATTAAGCAATTGTAAGATATTATCCCCTTCTTCTTTGGGAGGGGGAATGAGAGCGGGTGTGGGTGCAGGAATGATCGGAACATTAAAAACTCCGATGACGGAGAAAGCTTTTCTTGGTAAAATAAAGAAAGTGATGAAAGCAGGTTCGCTTCGCCATACGGCTGTCCTCAATAAAAAAGTTGGCAAAGTAGCCGTTTGCGGAGGTTCCGGAAGTTTTCTGTTACCTGATGCCATCCGCCATAAAGCCGATGTTTTTGTGACTTCTGATTTTAAATACCACCAGTTCTTTGATGCTGAAAACAAGGTGGTTATAGCCGATATCGGGCACTATGAAAGCGAGCAGTTTACCAAAGAGTTACTGAGCGATTTGTTAATGGAAAATTTTTCTATCTTCGCTCCCCGTTTTAAGAAAGGCGAGAATCGGATCCCGCTCCTTATTTCGGCAACAAATACGAATCCAATCAATTATTTATAACATGGCAAAAACAGCAACACTTTCTGAAAGAGAAAAAATTGACGCTTCAGTTGAAGAAAAACTCAGCGCTCTTTATGAACTACAGGTGGTTGATTCCAAAATTGACCGGATTCGTACCGTTCGCGGAGAACTTCCGCTCGAGATCAAGGAGTTGGAAGATTCTGTAGAGCAATTGGCTACCCGTCTTGAAAAAATGCAGGAGGAAATGCGCCAGAGCGAAACGATCATTTCTGATAAAAAGAACCTGATGAAAGATTCGGAAGGAATGATCAAGAAATATAAATCACAGCAGAACAAAGTCCGTAATAACCGGGAATACGAATCACTTACAAAGGAAATAGAATTCCAGACACTTGAGATCTCGCTTGCGGAAAAAAAGATAAAAGAATACAAAGCCTCCCTGACAACCAAGAAAGACCAGATCACAGTCCAGGAGGATGAACTCAAGGAAAGAAAAAGCCGTTTGAAAGAAAAACAGGGCGAACTGGATGAAATCATTGCCGAAACGGAAAAAGAAGAAACAGCGCTTCTGAAAAAATCAAAAGCAGCCGAAGAACAGATTGAAGAACGCCTGCTTAACTCATATAAGCGTATCCGCTCCAACACACGCAACGGGCTCGCTGTTGTTCCTGTAGAGCGTGATGCATGCGGAGGGTGTTTCTCAAAGATACCGCCTCAGCGCCAGCTGGATATTAAAATGCACAAGAAACTCACTGTTTGTGAACATTGCGGACGTGTTCTTGTTGCTCCCGACATTGCAGAAAAGATTCAAGGGAAACATTGATCGATCCCCATTATTTATTAAAATCCATCTCGTCCCGTGATGGATTTTTTTTTGCATAAACATCCGTTCAATTTTTGTTTGTAATATCCATTGGGCGCAATAAAATTTCTCAATTTTATTTTCATACATTTGATTTCATTTTTCCCCATGAAAATCTCTATCTCGATTCTGCAATTGCTGTTCTTTTCCTTTTTGGTTAACGCCCAGAACATTGGGGCAGGCGCGGATGGCGTGTATAATTTCCAGACTGAAAGTGTTGGAGCCGGCGCCAGGGTAAACATTTACCCCAATAATAAACTGAGCTTTGTGCCGCAGTTTACTTATTACTTTGGATTCAATAAGATCCAGGAATATTACCTGGGGTTGGGATTAGAATATAAGATATTGCCGGTCAATAAGTTTGATTTTTATGTTATCGGTCACGGCGCTTACAATTCATGGTTAAACTATAAGGAATCTGCAATGAAGGGAGCAAAGCAGACCAACTGGAACCTGGAGTTTGGCGGCGGTGTAACAACCCGGAAGTGCTTGCGGCCTTTTCTGGAATACAGGTATAACCTGAAATTCAGGGAGACCCATCTTCGTTTAGGACTTTTGTATATCTTCGGATGCAGCGGAAACGGAAGTGCAATATTCAAGAAAAATGGAAACAGCAAATTATGCCCTGCTTATAATTAATCTTCATGATATTCTTTTTACATAACTTCTAAAATTTATCACCGATGAAAACATCTTCCCGGCTTTATTTAATGATCTTTTCGATCATTATTGCAACTTCTGTTTTTTATTTTGGCTGTTCAAAAGACCGGATCGAACAGCAGCTAAACACCTATGCTCCTGTAAACACCTATCTTGATTCAAAAAAGCAAGCTGAGCAGGAATTTATTATCGATACTTCCGGAAGCGGCCCGATCATCGGCAACCAGGGAACCAAGATCTGGATCGGCAAACAATGCCTGATGTTCCCGAACGGCGACAGCGTTACCTGGCCATTCACGGTAAAACTGGTAGAGTTATATAAACCCAAGGACATGATCTATTACCAGATGCCTACTATTTCGGGAGGAGTTATTATGAAGACAGACGGAGAGATCCGGCTTCGAGCATTTAAAAATGGTACCGAACTGGTGCTCAAACCCGATCCGTGTATGGCTCAGATCGAAATGCCAAATACAGCACCTCAAGCCAACATGCGGGTGTTTTATGGTTTTGGCTCAACGATCACTGACTGGACAGATAATCCGGCATCGTTGGGTATTACGACTTCGCTAAGCCCAATATTTACAACAACTACTTATGGTTATTCAGCATTAATAGCAAGACTCGGTTGGATCAATTGCGGAGTGCTTGCAGGCGGAAGTGGTTCCTCAACTTTAAATTTTACTTCCTCTGTGGATGACCTTACCAATGTGGGCATCTTTATTTATTTCCCAAGTACTAAAACAGTGATGCAGGTATACAATTTAACTACTGGGCAGATACCGAACGGTTCTAATGTTAAGATCATTGCCATTGGCCTGGACGGAAGCGGAAATCTTTTCAGCTATTACCAGCAGATGACTGTCAATTCCAGCGCCCCGGTTGATATTGTGATGAGCGCCACAACGGATGCTGCGTTAACTACGGTTTTGGACGGATTGTAATTTTTCAATTCAATTATTTTTCAAAAGCCATCTCATGAAGAGGTGGCTTTTCCGTTTTCCATCCTTTGCTTCATGCAATGTTTTTAGAGAATACTTTTCTTTTACCTTAGCATTCAAAATAAATACATCATGCAAAACACGACTATGCTAAAAGAAGATTCTTTGAGAGGGAAAATAATTATTGTAACGGGAGGAGGGACCGGGCTGGGAAGATCTATGGCGAAATCCTTTCTTCACCTGGGTGCAAAGGTGGTCATCACAAGCAGGAAAGAAGAAGTGCTGAAAAAAACTTCTGAGGAACTTGCCAATGAAACAAAAGGAGAAGTGCTTCCGGTAAAATGCGATGTGCGCAATTACGAAGAAATAGAGGCAATGATGAAAACGGTGATCAATAAGTTCGGAAGTTTTAATGTATTGCTGAACAATGCGGCAGGGAATTTCATCAGTCCTACCGAACGTTTGTCCCACCGTGCTTTTGATACGGTCGTTGATATTGTTTTGAAAGGCTCATATAATTGCACATTGGCTGCAGGAAAATACTGGATAAAGGAAAAAATAAATGGAAGTGTGCTGAGTATAGTTGCTCCGTATGCTTTTACCGGTTCGGGCTATGTAGTTCCTTCTGCCTGCGGGAAAGCGGGTGTGCTTGCACTCACACAATCACTTGCGGCCGAATGGGGAAAATACAAGATTCGTTTAAATGCAATTTCACCCGGTCCGTTTCCATCCGAAGGTGCCTGGTCGCGCCTGATGCCGGGAGAATTGATGAAGAAGTTTGATCCTGCAAAAGCAACAGCGCTTAACCGGTTGGGAGAACATCATGAACTCGCCAATCTGGCCTCTTATCTTGTTTCGGATTATTCTTCCTATGTAACAGGAGAAAATGTAGTGATAGACGGAGGCATGTGGCTCAAAGGGGCAGGGCAGTTCAATCTCTGCGAAATGATCCCGCCAGAAATGTGGGATGCAATTGAGCAGCTTACCCGGAAAGGCAAATCTTCGTGATGAAGACCCGATAGTAGTTTCCTATAGATCGAATTTAATGCCCTGCGCCAGCGGAAGTTCCGTGCTGAAGTTGATCGTATTGGTTTGCCTGCGCATATAAACTTTCCATGCATCAGAGCCGGATTCGCGGCCGCCTCCGGTTTCTTTTTCTCCTCCAAAGGCGCCGCCAATTTCTGCTCCTGAAGTGCCGATGTTCACATTGGCAATTCCGCAGTCGGAACCTTCGTGCGACAGGAACTTTTCTGTTTCGAGCATGTTGCGGGAGAAGATGGAAGAAGATAGTCCCTGAGGAACATGGTTGTGCAACTCAATCGCTTCATCCAACGTTTTGTATTTCATGATGTATAGAATAGGAGCGAACGTTTCTTCCTGGACAATATGGAAATGATTTTGTGCTTCTGCAATACAAGGAACCACATAGCATCCTGATTCAAATCCTTTGCATTCGCAAACCGTTCCTCCGTAAATTATTTTTCCGCCTTCCTGCTGAACTTTTTCAACCGCATTGGTGTAATCCTTTACGGCGTTCTTGTCGATCAGCGGACCCACCAGTGTATTGGGATCCAACGGATGTCCGATGCGGGCTCCTTTATAAGCATTCACTAATTTTTGTTTGAAAGCATCGTAAATACTTTCGTGAATAATTAATCTTCTGGTAGAAGTGCAACGCTGTCCGGCAGTGCCAACAGAACCAAACACGACAGCTAAAAGCGCCATGTTTTGATCGGCATTTTCGGTGATGATGATTGCATTGTTTCCACCCAGCTCAAGTAAACTTCTGCCCAAACGTTCGCCAACAATTTTACCGACTCTTTTTCCAACGCGTGTTGAGCCGGTAGCTGAGATCAACGGAACTCTTGTGTCGGCAAGAAAATTATCTCCAACATATTTTGAACCCGCAGCAATCAGGGTAAGCACACCTTCGGGAACATTATTTTCTTTTAAAACTTTTGCAATGATGTTGTGAACTGCAATGGCGCATAGCATTGTTTTAGAACTTGGTTTCCAAACAATACAATCCCCGCAAACTATTCCCAGCATGGCATTCCATGACCAAACGGCAACCGGGAAATTAAAAGCAGAGATCACACCCACAATTCCCAATGGATGATATTGATCGTACATTCTGTGTTTTGGTCTTTCGCTGTGCATGGTGAAACCATGAAGCTGGCGCGAAAGCCCGACAGCAAAATCGCAGATGTCTATCATTTCCTGAACTTCACCCAACCCTTCCTGGTAGATTTTTCCCATTTCATACGAAACCAGTTTGCCAAGCGGCTCTTTGTATTCGCGCAACGCATTTCCAATTTGTCTTACCACTTCGCCACGCTTTGGAGCAGGAACCATGCGCCATTCTTTAAAAGCTTTCTGAGCAGTGACAATAATTTTTTCGTAATCGTCGACTGTACCTTGTTTTATCTGAGCGATCAGCGATCCATCTGCAGAAGAATAAGAAGAAATGATCTCTCCATTTGTTTCAAACCACTTAGTACCTGTTGATGCTCCGTTATTTATTTCTTTAATTCCTAATTGTTTCAGAACTTCCCGGATTCCATAATCGTTTGCGATAGTTGCTGTTTTCATGAGAATATTATTTATTTGAAGATTTTGTTTATTGAAGTTGTTTTAACAAGATGAAAGTAAAGATATGGGTTTTTCTATAGTGAGAAACCCTATTCAGAAAAGTAATTGCCGGCGCTCCGTGTCGCTGCTTTAAAAAAAAATGGTCATGTTGGTTTTCTGATCTTGATTAAGTTCATTGGGAACAGTGATGGCAATCATTTAACTCTGATCTGTATGGAGATACTTTTATTTTCTAATCAATAAAAACAAAATCCATGAAATCATTTATTTTTATTTCAATTACCGCAGTCGTTTTATCTGCCTGCAATCAGAGCAAGGAAGAAGCCGTAAAAAGCAACCGCGAACACGACTCGCTTATTTCAGTAATCAACCAGAACCGGGCTGCCATCAACGATTTTCTGGCTGTCAATACTGAGATAGAGAACAATCTCGATTCAATATCGGTAAGGGAGGGTGCATTGGAGTTAAAAGTGCTTAAGAAAGGAGAGCTTTCTCCATCCTTTAAAGAGCGTGTGAATGCAGATATTTCAGCGATCAACAACATGATGAATGATAACAGGAAAAAGATAATTGAACTGAATCGAAAATTGAAGAAATCCAACATGCAGGTGGCCGAGTATGAACACATGATCGAACATCTGAATACGAAGGTCTCGAACAAAGACCGGGAATTATTGGCATTGAACGATAAGATCGCTGCGCTCAATTTAAAGGTTGAGGATCTGGAAACTTCGGTTGATATACTCCAGGCGCAGAATACAGCTCAGGAAGCTACGATTGAAGCGCAGTCAACTATTTTACACACGGCCTATTACATAGTAGGCAGCACAAAGGATCTGCATGAAAAGAAGATCATTGATAAATCGGGCGGACTGCTAGGCATTGGCAGAACTTCCAAGATAGATCCTAATATCGATCACAGCCGTTTTGTCCGTATTGATTATACAAAGATGAATAATATCAATTTCCACAGCAGCAAGATCAGGATTGTAACAGCGCATCCTGCGGATTCATACACGTTGGCTAAAGAAAATGACAATAAAGCAAACTTGAATATTACAGATCCTGAAAAGTTCTGGAGCATTTCAAAATACCTTGTTATTACTACAGACTAGAATGTAGTGTAGTTGAGAGAATTATTATTAATAGTGCGGGGTAGAGCAGGGGTAGCTCGTTGGGCTCATAATCCAGAGGTCACAAGTTCGAATCTTGTCCCCGCAACGAATGAAAGTTCAACTTAAAAAACCTTTCACATAATCTTTCGTTAGTTCTTCTTTAGGGTTCAGTAATAATTCTTCTGTGGGACCGAATTCGATAATTTCTCCGTTGAAAACAAATACGATGAAATCCGACATGCGCCTTGCTTGCCTGAGGATATGAGTCACCAGTATAATCGTATATTTTTCTTTTAACTGTAAAAACAACTCTTCTATTTTTTGTGTTGATTTAGGATCGAGGGCGGAAGTGGGTTCGTCGCCTAAAATAATTTCAGGGCTTACTGCAAGCCCTCTTGCAAGACATAATCGCTGTTGCTGTCCAATGGATAGTCGTACTGCGGGAGAATACAATCGGTCTTTCACTTCATCCCACAAGGCTACATCACGTAACTGCTGCTCGACAATCACCTGGAGTTGTTTTTTATTACGCGTTCCGTGGATGCGCGGGCCATAAGCGATGTTGTCGAAAATGCTCATCGGAAGCGGAAACGGACGCTGGGAAAGGAGTCCCATTTTTTTTCGTATGTGCGTTACTTCAATTCCTTTGTCATAAATATTTTCACCGTCAACCAATACTTTTCCTTCCACTCTGACATCTGTTAACGAATCGTGCAGGCGGTTAAATGTTTTCAGTAACGTGGTTTTACCGCAACCGGAAGGGCCGATAAAGGAAGTAACTTTTTTGTCAGGAATATTTATGCTGATATTCTTCAGCGCGTGATTTGCACCGTAATACAGATTCAGGTTCTGAACACTTATGTGTGGATTGTCTGTCATGTCAGATCTTATTTTTTGAAAAACGTTTAGTTAATATTCTTGCTGAAATACTGATCAGTAAGACGATAATGGTAAGGACCAATGCGGAAGCATAAGCTCTTGCCTGTACTTCTTCAATTGGACTGCTCAGTTGAAAAAATATTGCAAGAGGCAATGTTGGAGCAGGATCGGTCAATGATGTTGTAATATTATCGCTGAATCCGGCGGTGAACATTACTGAAGCCGCATCACCGATGGCCCTTCCGAAGGAAAGCAGGATTGCTGTAAGAATTCCTACCGCGGATTGCCGAAGCAGGATTTTTACTGTTTCCAATCTTGTTGCTCCAAGTGTATAAGAAGCATCCAGCAATTCTTTCGGGACGGTTCGCATGACTTCGTCCATAGTGCGGATCATGATGGGAATTACTAAAAGCGTTACGGCTATGATTCCTCCCAGCAACGATGCTTTCAACCCAAAATAGATCATGATCGTAAAACCGAAAGCTCCGTAAACGATGGAGGGAATTCCGAAGAGTACGTCATAGCTTAATCGTGTTACACTGCCCAGCCATGAACCTGTTTTTAAATAAAGGTTAATGTAGATGACGATCGGCAAACTGACAAGCAGTGCAAGAAGTGATGACCCTAAAGCAAGATACAATGAACCGATTATTACATTTAGTATTCCTCCTTCTTTTCCGATATAGAAACCTCTTTCGGGAGTTTTGGTGATCATATCCAGGTTCATAGCGGGTAATCCCTTTTTTACAATGGTGAATACGATGAGGAAAAAACTCCCCACAACCAGGGCAGATGCGATGATCATCAGTATTTTGAAAATATTTTCTTCCAGTTTTCTCATGCGTATTTTTTTTCAATTCTCGACAGAACATATCGTGAAACAGCATTAAACAAAAAGATGATTACAAATAGGATCAATGCCGAAAAAAGTAAAGCAGAATCATACATGGGCACAGAAAGCATTTCTCCGTAATTATTTGCAATGAGAGCAGGCAAGGGATATCCCGCATCAAAAATGGAATGAGGAACATCGGCAACATTTCCGCATACCATGAGCACGGCAATGGTTTCTCCGAAGGCTCTTGAAATGGCAAGAACAGCGGCAGCAATAATTCCTGGCAAGGATCTTTTTAATAAAACATGTTTGACGGTTTGCCATTGTGTTGCGCCCAGCGAAAGGGAAGCGTCTTTCAATTCTTTTGGTACGGTGCCGAACACTTCCAGCAAAATGCTGATGATAAGCGGGAAGATCATTATTGCCAGCACAATTCCTCCTGCTAAAACACTGTAACCCGTAGAGAACTCTACAAAATGCGGAGCGATGTGATCGGCAATTAATGGGACAATCACCAAGACGCCCCAAACACCGAAAACAACAGGAGGAATTCCTGAAAGCAGATCCACGAAGGGAACAATTACTTTTTGAATCCTATGATGTGCGTATTCGTGAATATAGATTCCGCAGAGTAAACATAGTGGCAATGCAATGAGTATGGCTATCGCAGTTACCCATAGTGTTCCCATGATATAAGGAAAAAATCCAAACTCACCTTTCATGGGTTTCCATTCGGATGAAAAAAGAAGTTTCCAGATGGAATGGGATTCAAGCAGAGGGGCAGAACGCAGGTATAGGCCGGCACCAATTAAAACCGCAAGCAAGACAGATAGTACGGTCAGTACCAGCATCGTCCTGCCTGCGATCTTATCCTTTATAATACGAAGACTTACCGACATTAAACTTATAACTTCTTAAGCTCATTGGAGAGTTTCTCTTGTGGCAAGCTGATATAACCAGCCTCGCCAACCATTTTTTGTCCGTCAGTTAAAACCCATTTTAAAAATTCCGTCACTTCCTTTCTTTGGGGTTTGTTCTTTGAGACAAAATACAAGTCTCGTGCAGGAGGCGAAGGATATTTTCCTGCACCGATCGCTTTGACCAGTTCGTCCAGTGTGCCGTAGAAATTTTCATCCGCATCGATTTTTCCGTTTCCGTTTATGTCGATCGGAAGAACGGAAATTCCTGCCAGTTGTTTTTTTGTTTTTGAATCATAGGCGTAAGCAATATTGTTGTAGCCGATGCCGGTCACGTCTTTTTTTACTGCAGCCAGCAATCCGGGATCTCCGTAAACACCGATCCCCAGCAGGTCTTCCTGCTTCTTCCCAAAATACTTTGCCCAGGTTTCTCCTGCGCCGGAAGCATCGGAACGTGTGTAAACATGTAACGGAACGGAAACAGAAAAGCCTGCCTGTTTCCAGTTCTTGTAGATCCCGCTTGCATATATATTGGAAAAGGCATCTTTCTTCAAACCTTTTGCAAGTATTTCTTTGATATTCGGATTTGCTGAATTAACTGTTGGAACTACCGCATCCTTGGTTACTGCGACCGGGTAAGCGCCTTTCTTTATTTCTTCGGGATATATGTCACGAGAAACAGCACCCAGATCAACCATCCCTCCAAGTGCATCAGCGATCCCTTTACCTGCTCCTCCTGCCGAGATATCAAACTTTACATTCGGGTACAGCTTTTTGAATTCTTCTCCCCATTTAACGGCCAAAGGATAAAGTGCAAACGCTCCGGAAATACTGATGGTTCCCTGAAGCTCATCGGTAAGTGGCGGAAGTGTTTTGGTTGTTAGTTCACTGCCGGTGAAACCGTACGTTATTACCGAGAGTCCGATCAGGGCTCCCGAAACTTTACTGAAATATTTATTTGTTTTCATTTGAATAAATGGTTTAAGTAGTAATAGTTGATTTTAGAAACTGAGCTGGATCTGTGCCGCGATCACATCGTTGTTGATCTGTTTTCCTTCTTCCGCCCGGTTGATGTAATTGATCTGAAGTTTCGACCAGTTATTTAAATACAAATTCACGCCGAAAACATAATTTATGGAGCTGTCGTATTTTTTCTCCGGATCGGTGTTCGAATCATATGTATCGTACTTTGCAACCAGCTGAATATTTTTTTGTAAATGAACGTACTCAGTTGTGCGTACCATCCGCTTTTTTCAACTCCTGCATCAAGCCCCTGAATGTATTCTCCTTTTATTGTGGCGAATGCATACGTATAACTGAGTTCGGCCCCGTTGCGTTTCCGGACATGTTCTTTGGCAGACGTGCCCCATATGTCATAACCGTTATAGTAGGAACCGCCGATGTCAAAATTTTTCAGCGGATGCAGAACGATCCTTCCCGAAAGATCCTTTGATTCGTTGTTGTCGGCTGTATTGATCCCTGCACCGTTGAATCCTCCGATATAATAATCTGCAAGGAAACGGTCGTTGATCCTGACGATACTTCCGCTGGCCTGAATTCCCAAGTCGCGCCCGTTCTGGTTGCCGATCACGTCTTTGTCTCTTCCTGCCAGCGCATTGACAACCTGTGAACGGTCGTTCAGCTCCAGCTTGTTGTCGGAAGTGGTATTCTCGGCAGAAAAAGGAATGTAAAACTGTCCTGCAGAAAATTTCAGCCAGTCGCGGTACTTAAAGTTAAGTATGGCATCAAGAATCTTTGGCGTTCCTGCAAATTCTACCTGCAGACGTGAATCAAAGTGCTCGCTGATCTGCGCTTTGAAATCAAGACGTGCTCTGCGGATGTCGAGATAATCGGGTTTGAAGGCTTCCTGCTGGGAAATAAATCGGACCTGCGTATAGCCGCTCAGGTTTACCGGTTTGCCTGTAAAAAGCTGGAACTTGCTTTGTTTTTCTTTATCTGCCTGGGCTTTGAGTGCGTTTTCCGCACGAAGCGAATCCGCATCGGTTTGCGAGATGACCTGTTTTTGAATAAGAAGGTTGATCAGTTCTTCGGTGGTCTGCTGGGCTTTTATACTGAGGGAGAAGGCAACGGCTGTGCCCAATAGCACAACAGATAATTTAGTTTTTCTCATAAGTTTCATTTAATAATTATAGAATTTAAATGCAAACATATATAAATTCTATCAAACAAGTAGATAATGTAAGAAATTTTTTTTATTTCTTTTTTTTTGATTGTTTTTTAGCATGCTGAAGGAAAGAGTGTATACTAGTCTTGCTCATTACTTCACGGGCGCCCTCCCGGATTTTAATAAATTCTGGCCGAAACATGCAATCATTTTCACTTTTGCAGTCATCACATTTTTCATAAAAATTAAGAGACACACAGGGGACCAGTGCTATGGCTCCGTCAAACAAACGATACACATCTGCCACAGAAATATCTTTGGGGTGTTTTACCAAACAGTATCCTCCGCCCAAGCCCTGTTTGCTGTTTACCATACGGGCATGTTTAAGTTCCAGCAATATTTGTTCAAGAAATTTTTTTGGGATTTGTTCTTTTTCGGAAATGTCTTTGGTTTGCATATAACCTTGTCCAAAACGTTGGCCCAGCCTCACCAGGGCTTTAATAGCGTATTTGCATTTCATGGACATCATAGGATCACAAATATATCAATGATTCCTTTATTTGCAATTAGCTTTAATGATCCCCTCTACAGTACGTAGACCTAAATCATCCGCTTTATGAAAATCATTGCAGGCTGACAGCGTATCTCCCTTTTCAAGATGAATGATTCCCCTCCGGGCGTAAGCATCGGGCTGTTTTGGATCCAATTCTATTGCTTTATTATAGTCTCCCATGGCTTCATTAATTCTTTTTAATTTATATCGCACGAGCCCTCTCTCAGAATAAGCATCGGATATATTAGGTTTGATTCTTAAAAAATCAGAAAAGTCTTTGTCGGCAAGTTCAAGCCGGTTCAATACAGAACGACATAAGGCCCTGTTAAAAATTGCATCCGGATTTTGAGTATCGGTCTTAAGTGCAGAGGAGAAATCAGTTTCAGCAGAATCGTATTTTAAAACGGATAAATAGGCAACGCCGCGATTATAATAAGCTTCTTTATAATTTTTTCTTTTTGAGATAGCTTCAGAGAGATCCTCAATGGCTTCGTTATTTTTCCCCTTTGAAAAATAATAAGTTCCTCTGTTTAAATAGGCAATCGGAACATTTTCATTTTTTAGAATGACATCAGACCAAAGCGTTTCATCATCGCTCCAAACCCTGCATCGTTCCCGTACTCCTCCGGCGAATAAGAATATTGTGACGATGACAATACCGCCGGCAACCAACGATCTATTCTGCCTGACCAGGGAGTAAATTCCATAAGCATCTAAAAAATAAATTCCGGAAGCGGCCACATAGGTGAACCGGTCGGCTATTATTGCATTTCCAACGGGAAAGAACTGTAACGCAAGAAAAATATTTATCAGAAAGAATAAAATTCCAAATGTGATGTATTTGTTCTTTCTGAACAGGAAAAAGATCATTGGAATCATGGTAATTGAGATGAGGGGATAGATCCATAAATACGCAGGAAGATTTTCGCCAGGTGAGAAAGGGTAAGGATAATAAGCCGATAGGTTGATCGGAAAAATGATCTTTAAAAAGTAGTGGATCAGGTCATACGAGGCGATCGCCGTTCTTTCCGCCAGGTTCAGGTCATAAGAACTTAGAAGATTGGCTCCGGTTTTTACTGATTGCATCCCGATCATAAGGAACATGAATCCAATGAATAGAAAAGGTATTTTCTCAACGAATCTTCTTCGTTCAAGGATCTTATTTCCCAGGAAATGATCGATTATAAATGGCAAGACCGCCAGTGAGATCGCTGCAGATTTGGAAAGGCAGGCCAGGATGAAAAATAAAACAGCGAATAAATAATATTTGCTTTTCTTTTTAAGGGAGTAATTGACATAAGAGTGAAGCGATGAGAAAAAGAAAAATGTATACAATACGTCCTTCCTTTCAGCGATCCATACGACGGATTCCGTGTGGATCGGGTTTAGGGCAAACAGCAGTGCAGTAAGGAATCCCATCAGGCTGTTTTGGGTGAGCATTGCTATAAAAAGGTAGACGAGAAGGATGTTGCATAAATGAAGAAGTATATTCGTCAGAAGATAGCCTTGAGGCGATTCGCTGCTGATCCGATAGTTAAGGGAGAAAGAAAGGAATGTCAGCGGAGCATAATTGCCCTGATAAGAAGAAGTGAACATTGATTTAATGTTCTCAAGGGAAAGACTTTTAACTTGAGGATTTTCCAAAACATATTTACTGTCATCCCATTTTGTAAAATTGTTTTTCAATGACGGGAAATAAGCGATAAACGTCACTGCCAGCAGAAGCGCAAGAAGTTTCAATATGTGTTTTTGAAAGAATACTTCTGTCTTATTGAGCGCGATATTCATTTTTCGGTGAGAAAAGGACATTGGTTTAAGACGTTGGAGTGATCAATGAAATTATAAAAGCCACCCATACGCTATTGGAGCATTCAAAAGTATAATTAATAAGGAATTTGTTCTCGTGATTTTAAAAGACGGAGCTGAAGCCGTTGAGGTAACTAAATAACAAATAGTTTGAATTGAGTGGATGCAGAAACAATAAATGACCGGTTAATTTTCTGCTTCTTTGGATCTTTTCCGGATCCACCAGAAAATCCCGCCTCCCATTACCATGGGCAATAAGGCGAGGATGCCGGTGATGACTTTATAGGAAGTCAGCGTAGCCTGAGAATAGCCACCACCTCCCTGGCATAAAGGACAAGCATCGGCAAGAAAGGGGATAGTAAGAAACAGAAAAACCAGCAACGGATAATACTTTTTCACAGAAAATTTTCTGTTACAAGAATTATTAAAACAACGGGCAGATAGGCAAAGCAGCTTAGCATCAATCCAACGGCTGCTTTATCTGTTCTGAGTTTGTAAAACCGAAGAGCAAATAAAAGGGTGATCACTCCGGCAATGGCAAGCATCCAGGTTACGTGAATGCCCGCGGATTCATACATGTAAAGCAGAAATCCGGAAGGAATAATCAAAAATGTTGAGAGCAATATCAGCATTGCAGACGTTTGACCTTTTTCTTTTGTAGGAAGCATTTTGAGTTCCGCCTTTTTATATTCATCATTTAGCAGCCAGGCAATGGACCAGGTATGGGGGAACTGCCAAACAAACTGGATTAGAAAGAGCAGCAGGGCTTCATGCGTGATCGCACCACGGGCAGCGACCCATCCAATTACAACAGGAAGAGAACCGGCAATAGCACCCGGAATAATGGTCAAGCTTGAAAGCTTTTTCATCGGCGTATAAATGACGATGTAGATCAACATCGCAGTGAATCCTAAAATAAAACACAGGAAATTTATTTTCATCAGCAGGAGGAGACCTGTAATCCCCAGTATTAAAGCAAGTACGATCGCTTCAGTTGGTTTCATCCTGGCATCGGGTAAAGGACGCAAAGCAGTTCGCTTCATGAGTTTGTCAGAGTTCCTTTCAATGATCTGATTGAAAATATTGGCGCAAGCAGTAATAAAAAACCCGCCGATAGAAAGCAGCCAGATGGTAGGCGTATCTACGTGTCGGTGGGTTGCCCACAAATAAGACATGGCTGCAGAAAATACAACCAGAAGGGAAAGGCGTAATTTAACGAGTTGGATATAATCGGAAAGTGTTTTCTTCATAATGTTGGATCAATGCCCTCCCCCGTCTTTTTCACCGGGATCGAGCGGAACGGTTTGGGGAATATAATCTTCTTTTTTGCCATCGGGCTTGCCGTAATCATAAGGCCAGCGGTGCACCACCGGTACGGCTCCGGTCCAGTTGCCGTGATAATGTTCTACAGGCGTAGTCCATTCGAGCGTATTTGCTTTCCACGGATTTTGAGTTGCTTTCCTTCCTCTGAACATGGAGTAAAAGAAATTGAAAATGAAAATGAATTGCGCAATGGCTCCCAGGAATGCAAATAAACTAATCACCTGGTTGATGCTGGTAAGCGAATCAAACATGGCGAAGGATTCATTACTGTAATATCTCCTCGGCACGCCGGATAAACCGATAAAGTGCATGGGAAAGAAAACACCGTAAACAGAAACGATGGTGAGCCAGAAATGTGCGTAACCTAACTTCCGGTTCATCATCTTGCCGAACATTTTCGGGAACCAGTGATAAACACCGGCGAACATTCCGAAGATGGCCGAGCTGCCCATCACAATGTGAAAGTGTGCCACTACAAAATAAGTATCGTGAATGTTAATGTCGAGCGCTGAATTGGCAAGAATCAGCCCTGTGAGCCCTCCCGAAATAAAAAACGAAACCACTCCGATCGCAAACAGCATGGCAGGTGTGAGCTGAATATTCGCTTTCCACAAGGTAGCCAGGTAGTTAAACACTTTTACTGCCGAGGGAATAGCGACCAGCAGCGTGGTGAACACAAATACACTTCCCAAAAACGGGCTCATCCCGGTTACAAACATGTGATGTCCCCAGACAATGAAAGAAAGAAACCCGATGACTAGTATAGAATATACCATCGCTTTGTATCCAAAGATCGGTTTGCGTGCATTCACCGAAATAACTTCTGAAGTAATGCCGAGTGCAGGCAGCAACACGATGTATACTTCCGGATGTCCTAAGAACCAAAACAAGTGCTGATACAGAATAGGACTTCCGCCTGAATAATGCAGCGCCTGCCCGTTAATAAAAATATCCGACAGATAAAAACTTGTTCCCAGGCCCCTGTCGAAAATCAGGAGCAGCATACAGCCCACTAAAACCGGGAAAGAAAGGATACCAAGGATTGCTGTAACGAGAAAAGCCCATATGGTGAGGGGTAATCTCCACATCGTCATTCCTTTTGTTCTTGCATTCAGCACGGTGGAAACATAATTGATACCACCGAGCAATGCTGAAAAGATGAACAATACCATACTCACCAGCCATAAGGTCATTCCCAATCCGGAGCCTGCGATTGCCTGGGGCAATGCACTTAGAGGAGGATAAACGGTCCAACCTCCGGATGCTGCACCGGTTTCTATAAATAAAGACAGCAGCATGATGCAGGAAGAAACAAAGAAGAACCAGAATGAAAGCATATTCAGGAATCCGGAAACCATGTCGCGCGCTCCCACCTGTAAAGGAATAAGCAGGTTGCTGAACGTGCCGCTCAATCCTCCGGTAAGGACAAAGAAGACCATGATGGTTCCGTGAATGGTAATGGCGGATAAATAAAAATCAGGCGCCATGACTCCATTGGGCGCCCATTTTCCGAGAAAGAAACTTAGTATTTTGAAACTTTGCCCGGGCCATCCTAATTGCAAACGGAAGAACGTGGAAAGCGCCATTGCTACTACCGCCATCACAATGGCTGTAATCAGAAATTGTTTTGAGATTACTTTATGATCCTGGCTGAAAACATATTTCGTCCAGAAGCTGTTTGGCTGATGCGCACCGTGATGTTTCCACCATTCCTCGCTCCAGTAGTATCCTTCATCGTGATTGTCACCATGCGTATGAAGATGTCCGTTTGTTTCATTGGCCTGTACCAGCGTTTCCTGTTGTTCGGGGTTCATATAAATATTGAATATTGATTATTGACGAATGACTATTTTCCTGTTTGCTATGCCTTCTGTTTTCACTTGCAGAAAATAAACTCCATGGGCTTCTTTGCTCGCATCCGCTGATGCTGGCCAATAGCCAATGGCTTATGTTATTTCATTGCCATAGTACTCTTTTGCTGTCTCATGGATGCGATAAATGTTTGCTGCCCGCCAAGCCATTGGTTGAATTGTTCGGGCGATTCAACAACCACATTCATTTTCATTCCGAAATGAGCGGCGCCGCAAACTTTATTGCATACCATGATGTAATCAAACTTAGGATTTTTGGTGATCTTTCGCATCTCTTCCGTCGTGATCGTGGGTGTGAAACAAAACTGGGTGGTCATCCCGGGAACATTATTCATCTGTACCCTGAAGTGCGGCATATACGTGCTGTGAATTACATCCTGCGAACGCATTTTTAAAAGGATGGGCTGGTTTACGGGCAAATGCAATTCAGTGGTAAGGATATCATCATGCGAAGCCTTATCGGTTGAATCAATCCCTAAACGGTTAGGGCCATCAATGAGTTTGAAATAGGCATACCCTAATTGATTATCCTTGCCAGCATAGCGGGCAGTGAAATCAAACTGGCGGGCATAAATTTCTATCACCATTTTATTTTCGGGCACGGGTTTGAGCATAATATCGTACCAGACTTTTAATCCGTACCCAATGAGCCCGAGGAGAACGACCGTAGGAACTGCGGTCCAATAAAACTCCAGTTTATTATTGTGTGTGAAGAAAAAAGCTTTCTTTCCTTTTTGATACATATAGCGATAGCCAAACCAGAATAATAATATCTGCGTACACACAAACACAAAGCCAATTACCGCGAAATTGATCCAGAGCATTTTATCACTGATCGCGCCCTCTTTGGAAGCGGATACAGGGAGCAAATATTTTGCGTAGCTGAATGTCTGGTATCCGAAGTAAATGAACATTACGATCAGGAACAAAAGCAGTATTCTCGCATTCCATTTATTTTCTTTATGTTGTTCCTGCACATCATCTTTGGGCTTTAATTCGGAAATTAGTTCCATGACCCGGATACTTCTCGCAATAAAAATTACGGACAGAATGATTACAACACAGATAAGAAGCGTCGTCATAATTTAAAGTTTAGAGTTAGTGAGATGCATTGATATTTTTATTTTTTCTAAGCCATACAAAAACACCGATTGCGCCGAGTACGTAGGGAATCGAGAGCAGATACAAAATACCTGTATTCAAACCCTTGCCCATCTGCAATCCTGATCCATCCCTGAGATTGGATTCTACATTGGCACTGCACATGGAGCATTGAGAGAAGGATGGATAGGAAATCATATTCAACCCTGTCGCCAGGCAAAGCGCAATGAAAAATATTTTCATTTTTTTATTTTTCATTTGTATCTTCCAGCAGAAGCACTTTGATCTCGTTCATCAGGTTATCCACCTCTTTATCATTGGTGCCGTCGTAATACCCGCGTATTTTTTTCTCTTTGTCCACTAATACAAGCTGGTCGCTGTGAATGAAATCATCGGGGCCTCCGTCGCCTTTATCGACAGAAAGTAAAAATCCATTACGTGCCAGGTCGTACAGTTTCTTTTTTTCTCCTGTGAGTAATTTCCATTTTTCTGGATTTGCAAAAAACTTTTTTCCATATTCGGCGAGAGTGGCCACAGAATCCCGTTCGGGGTCAACGCTGAAAGAAACAAGCTGCAGTTCTCTCAGCGCTTTGTAGCGGTCTTCAATCCGATACATCTGGGCAGACAGTTTTGGGCAAATTCCGGGACAATGGGTGAAGAAAAAATCAGCGACGAATATTTTACCTTCCAGTTCTTTTGAGGTAAATTTTTTTCCTTCCTGGGAGGTGAATTCAAAATCGGGAAGCGAGTGATACAGGGTATCTCCTTTTGTATTCACGGTCTTCGGCCCGTAAACCGGAAGGTGAATAAATGTAGGATGCTTCGGCGTGATTAAATAATAAATAAATGTAGGCACAATAATAATGCTCAGAACAGTAAGGGGTTTTATCGATGCGAAGAAATTCATAAAAAATATATTTCTCTGTTATTATGATCCAAAAAGAACGTGGTGAAAGGCGGTGCCCTCATAAAGTGCCATAAAAATGAAATAGAGGAGCAGTACGAAGGGTAAAAGAAGAATCCACGCCAGCTCCGAACGTTCTGTTTTGAGATGCATGAAGTAACCTACAATATAATAGGCTTTCACAATGGTGAAAGCGAAGAAAACCGTATTCAGAAGGTCCTTATTAATATGTGTAAAGGCAAGAGCAACTTCTACCAGTGTGATGGCCAACAAAAGCCAGAACACTTTCCATAGTCTTTTTCTTGCTGCAGGCCCAACGGTTTGGCTGTGCGCGGCATCATGCGCTGCTTGATTGGTTTCCATAATGTATTATTTATGATGAATGCTGTTTTTTGTTGAACGATTTTACACCAAATAAAAACACGTAAACACAAATACCCATACCAGGTCCACAAAGTGCCAGTAAAGCCCGATGTTTTCAATGATTCCATAGTTGCCCGATTTGTCAAAAGAACCTTTCCAGACCAGTATGAGTACGATAATGTTGATGGCTACCCCGCTGAATACGTGAAATCCGTGGAATCCTGTTACCCCGAAAAAATAATCGGCAAACATGGGAGGACCGTATTCGTTCACTTCCAGGTTTGCACCTTCCACTTTTTCTGAATTTGCAATGTAGGGAGTTGACTGGGAAGGGGATAATACGGTTCTGTCGGGCAGGATGATCGCCGTTCTATCCTCGTTCGTCCAGTGAGCGATCTGCCCGTTGAATTTATTATCGGGTGTTTTTATTAAATGAATGGCACCTTGTTCACTGCCCATGATGAAGTGTGTCCATTCCCATGCCTGAGAACCAAGAAAAAAGAACCCGCCTATAATGGTAAGAGAAAGCCAGATAAGGATTTCTTTTTTTGATTTACGATGTGACGCTTCAACAGCAAGCACCATGGTTACGCTGCTCAGGATAAGAATGAAAGTCATTAGCCCAACATAAGCAAGCGGAACGGATTTTTCACCGAACAAAGGGAAATGCACAAATACCTCATAGGCGTGCGGCCATACTTCAAGAAATTTGTGGCGAAGTACGCCGTAAGAAATCAGCAAGCTTGAAAATGTGAATGCATCGGACACAAGAAAAATCCACATGTACAATTTTCCCCAATGAATGGAAAAGGGCGATTTGCCTCCTGCCCAGATTGATAATTTTTCTGTTGTCATAATTGTTGGGTGCAATAGTTTGTAAGAAGAATGATTATGTTAATAGTGGTTGCGTTCAAATTGTTTTTTACCTGGTAAATAATAAAAACAAGAATAAATAAACCCATAAACCATCTACAAAATGCCAGTAAGATGCACAGAGCTGCAGGCCCAGCAGATTTTCGGCATTATATTGTTTCCGCCATGCCTGAACGGTTACCACCCCTACTGAGATCAAACCGGCCAGGATGTGCGCAGCATGCAAACCTGTAATTATATATAAGAATGCACCCGAAGGGTTTCCGACCAAAAAAATTCCTTGTTCTGTTAAACTCTTCCACCCTAAGAACTGGAATACAACAAATCCGCAGCCCAGGATCAAAGTAAGCAGCAAAGCATATTTTGTGTGTGAAAGATTATTTCTGCCCGCAGAAGTAACCGCCCGGTTTATGGACAGACTGCTTAATAAAATAATGGAGGTGCTTACAGAAAATAATTTGGGTAAATCAAAATGGGTCCAGTTACCGGCATTTTGCCTGACCAGATAGGCACTGGTAAGCCCGGCAAACAACATGACGATGCTTGCCAATAACAGCCATAGAAGAATTTTTTGTGAAGGAATTTTATTTTCAGTTTTTTTGAAAGAGCGGATAAACCCGTTGGTCAAAATAGAATTAGAATGTGTGTGTGGTTTAGTATTCATAAATTAATTTAATCCTACATTCAGACAACTAGTACTTATTCCATCAAAATTCAAGTTGAGATCCAGTAATTCAATAAGTGATTTACAGCATATTAATATATGCTATAGATCATATTTTACAAATGTATAATAATTTTCTCTTTGTAAAAGGAAGAAGATTTTAATTAGTTTTTATGAATAATGAGGCATGGGTGATTCGCAAACCAATATAACAGCATCCAATGCGTCTTTTTGAGAAGCGTACTATTTCCTCTTTGAAAAAGGTAAGTCGAAATTTAATAAGTCAGGTTGAAAAAATAGTCTTGGCCAAAATCGCCAATATACTCAGGAGGACAGAGTGAAAAATTAAAACAAAGGCTGTTTGGTTTATTTGCCTGATGCAGGGTAGTGTGTTGTATCGGGAAAGCTGCTGTTCTCGAATTTTTTTATTCTCTTTTTGATCCACCAGTAAATCCCCCCTCCCATTACCATGGGTAATGTGGCGAGGAATCCTGTGATTAGTTTGTACGAAGTAAGGGTTGCCTGCGAGTATCCTTGCCCTCCCTGACAGAGCGGGCAGGCATTAGCAAAGAACGGAATTGTTAAAAATAATACCATCAGCAGGAAGCAATATTTTTTCATAAGAATTTTTCTGTTACAAGAATGATTAAAACAACTGGAAGATAGGCGAAACAACTCAGCATTAATCCCACGGCAGCTTTATCTGTTCTGAGTTTGTAAAACCTCAAGGCAAATACAAGAGTGATCACTCCGGCAATCGCTACCAGCCATGTTACATGAATACCGGCTGATTCATACATATAGAGCAGCAACCCCGATGGGATTATTAGGAAGGTTGAAAGTAAGATCATCATAGCCGAAATATGACCCTTTTCCTTAGTGGGCAACATTTTAAGTTCTGCTTTTTTGTATTCATCATTTAACAGCCACGCAATGGACCAGGTATGCGGAAATTGCCATATGAACTGGATAAGAAAGAGCAGCAGTGCTTCATGCGTGATTTCACCCCGTGCCGCTACCCAGCCGATCACAACGGGAAGCGAACCGGCCACTGCGCCTGGAATAACGGTAAAGCTTGAGATCTTTTTCATCGGCGTGTAAATACCAATATAAATCAGCATGGCTGAAAAGCCCAAGAAAAAGGAGAGGAAATTTATTTTCATCAGAAGGAAAAGCCCGGTTATGCCTAAAGTAAATGCAAGAATAACCGCTTCTCCGGTTTTCATTCTTGAATCGGGTAACGGGCGCAAAGCCGTTCGTTTCATCAACTTGTCGGATTTTCTTTCTAAAATCTGATTAAAAATATTTGATGACCCTGTAATAAAGAATCCTCCTATGGAAAGGAGCCAGATGGTGGGCGTATCCACATGACGGTGCGTTGCCCACAAATACGACATGGCGGCAGAAAATACCACCAAGAGTGATAAGCGCATCTTTATAAGTTGAGCGTAGTCTGAAATTCTTTCAAGCACAAGCCCTTTGCTGGAGATCGTATTAATTTTATTTTCTATAAACATGGTTGTTTCATTCAGATTCTTATAAGGCAGGTATTTGGCGGCACTTATTCAGTTTAAATAGACCAACACGTACAGTACCGGCCAGATGCCCACAACAAAATACCAGTATAGACTGCAAACTGCAATTTTATTTTTTGCATTATCAAAGGAAGTGCTTTTCTGGAGTTTTAAAAAAAGATATAACAACAGTATCAGTCCGATCATCACATGTGCTGCATGTGCTCCGATGAGGGTATAAAAAAAAGCTCCGTAGATGCTGGTATGCGTTGAAAAGCCAAAACGTAAAAGTTTCACCCATTCATTTCCCTGGACAGAAAGGAAAATCAAGCCGAGAAAAATCGTAAGCAGGAGAAAAAGCCGGGAACTATTTGCGGATTTGAATTTTTTTGAAAAAATAAGAAGTGTGGCAAAGCTGATGATCAATAATAATGTATTAACTGCAGTGATTTCAACAGGCAGCCTTGGCTGCTGAATGGAAGGCATGCCATCGGCAACGGAACGGTTAACTATGTACGCGCTGATCAGCCCTGCAAAGAACATAATTTCAGCAGCCAGAAAAAAAATCATAGCTAACATGCCGTTAGAAACGAATTTTCGCTGCTGAAGATGTAACGGAACGCTTGTATCCATAGTTAGTTATTTTGCTATTTCACGAACCACAGGGGTTATATCCGTATACACTCCGTAAAATAACATAAACAAGGTAAATAGTATAGAAATAGAAATAATCCAGATCAGGAGCGGCTCATATTTCATATGCATGAAATTCCGTAAAACAAGACCAGCCTGTATAACAGCGATAAGAAAAATAATAGAGATCGAAACAGCCGGTGGAAATAAAAGGCCGCATACAATGCTGGTTGCAGCAAGAAGGAGAAGCCGTAAAAATACCCTTCCGTATTTCGGATGACCATGATAATCCGTTTGCGGATCAGGTATTTCAATTCCAATTTTATCTTCCATAGTTTGAAAATTTATTTTGCTATATAAAGTAATGGGAATAAGAAAATCCAGATGATGTCAACCATGTGCCAGTACATTACGCCCAGCTCCACGCGATGAAGGTTTTTACCTTTTCTGGCCTGATTGAGGATGACAGTGAAAACAATGATCCCGACAATAACGTGCGTGGCATGCAGGCCGGTCATGATATAATAGAACGACCAGAATAAGGAACCTACACTGTCGCCTGCATCCTGAAGTTTCTGGCTGTTAAAAGTCAGCCCATTACTTATTTCATGTGCATATTCCAATGATTTGTTGATAAGAAACAGAAATCCGCAAATGATGGAAATGCTCATCCACAATACAATCTTGTTAAGCTGCTTGTTTAAGGCGGCCGCATGAGCCCGTACGCCAGTATAGCTTCCGGTGAGCAGCACCAGCATGTTCAGTGCGCCAAGAAATGTGTTTGTATGCTTGGTTTGTTCTGCCCATTCGGGATAGCGCATGCGGTAAAGCAGGTAACAAATAATGAGGCCGCCGAAAATCACAAACTCGCCGGCGATCAGCAGCCAAATGGCAAGACGTCCTTGCGGAACCGATTTTAAAGGTATAAATTGGGAATATTGGCTCATGCTAAATAGAGATTAGTTCAGATTGTTTTTTTCTCCAACGGGAGATTCTGAGGAACGAAATCAACTTCTTTCATTTCAGGCATGCTGTAATCATAGGCGCCGTGATATACAACAGGATAGGTATGAAAGTTTCCATGCGGCGGAGGTGAATCGGTCTGCCATTCAAGGGTAGAAGAATTCCATGGATTATTAACGGCTTTCTTTCCTTTAATAAGAGAATAAATAAAATTGAACAGGAAAATAAACTGTGAAAGAATGAGAATAATGGCGCTGATCGTAGCTACTTTTTGAAATGTGATATAGGGTTCCTGCATAATGGAAGGGAACAATGTATAATCGTTGATTCTCCTGTGCTGGCCTGCAAGCCCGTTAAAGAACAAGACGAAGAATGTTCCGTTGAAACTGAAAAAAGTGAGCCAGAAATGAAGTTTTCCGAGGGTGACGTTCAGTGTTTTTCCGGTGAACTTCGGAAACCAGAAATAGAACGCAGCAAAAAATCCAAGAAATACTATGGGAAAAAGCGTATAGTGAAAATGCGCAATGACAAAATAAGTGCCATGAACATAAATATCAAATGTGTTGGAGCCAAGAAATAGCCCGGTCAATCCTCCTATAAGAAATACGCCAATGAAACCGATCGCCCATAACATCGGTACGGTGAACCGGATGGATCCTCCCCAGAGCGTAGCCATATAGGAAAGAAAAATTCCGGCAAAGGGAATAGAAATAATTATTGTTCCCACACTGAAAAAGGTGGCCATGCGTGGATCGATTCCTGAAACAAACTGGTGATGCGCCCAAACCATTACTGATAATACGGCAGAAACGAGAGAAAGGTAAATAATTGTTTTGTAAGCAAAGATCGGCTTGCGTGAAAAGACAGAAATGATTTCAGCTATGACACCCAGCGAAGGAAGCAGAAGCACATAAACTTCAGGATGTCCGAAAAACCAGAATAAATGCTCAAACAAGATCGGGTCTCCTCCTCTTGCAGGATCATAAAATCCGGTTCCGATAACATTATCCAAAAGAAGCAGTACCGCACCTGCAAAAACCGGCCCTACAGCAAACATAAACATCACGGAAGCAATGTTTAGCATCCATACTACAACCGGAACACGCATAGGTGTCATGCCGGGAGCCCGTTTGTTGATAGTCGTTACAATGAAATTGATGCCTCCCATAAGCATGGAAACAAATTCCAGTGCCAGTGCAATTATCACTAAACTGTTCCCGGAGAAAAGTGCCGTCCAGAAATCAGGATTCGTATTATGATAAGCATTGGCCGAGAGAGGAGGATACATGGTCCAGCCACCGGCAGCCGACCCGCCGGGAACAAAAAAAGATGCAAGTAAGATAATGCAGCTCAATAAGAAAACCCAATAAGACATCATATTCAACGTAGGGAAAGCCATGTCATCCGTACCTATCTGAATCGGGATCAAAAGATTTCCTAAACCGGAAATAATGACCGGCATGGCTACCCACAACACCATGATCAATCCATGGCAGGTCACAAACTCATTGTATTGTTGTGCACTCAGTTCCCCGAACAGAGGAATAGGTGAACCCGGATATGCAAGATTATATCTGAAAACATAGGCAAGAAAACCGCCCACAGCAGCCATTGCTAATCCTGTCAGTGTATATTGTATTCCAACTACTTTATGGTCAGAGGAAAAAACGTATTTCGATAAAAAACTTTGAGGCGGATGATGCGCGTGCGTCGACGTAGATGGTTCCATGCCAGAAGTATTATTGTTTCGGTTTATTATTAGTATAAAGTGAATTAAGGTAGTTGTCAAAATTTTCCTGGGAATCAACCACCAGCCAGTTTCTCATCTGGGAATGCAGGACACCGCAGATTTCAGAACAAACAATTTCGTATTTACCTTCTTTGGTGCAGTTGAACCATCGCTTCAGTGTTCTGCCGGGAATGGCATCTTGTTTTAACCGTACATTTTTCAGGAAAAAACTATGCACTACATCTCTTGATTTCAGATCAAAAACAATATTTTTATTGACCGGTACATGCAACTCGCTGTTCTGGTCATCAATCATAACATCATCTGCGGTATACAATTTTCCGTCCTTGCCGGGGTAGGTAAAGATCCAGTTCCATTGCCTGCCGGTAACGGCAATCTGTAAATCAGCAGTAACCGGATCTTGTTCAATCTTTGCCCATGTTCCGTGCTCGGCAAACATGATGGCAAAATCACTCAGGGCAAGTAAAACAACTGCAATGGTTACCCATTTGAAATGCGTTTTCTTTTCACCGGTAATGTACTGCGCTTTGGGAGCCTTCTTATGATGATATTTATATAATGGATAAAGGAGCAGAAAAACACTAATGACAAATGCAATGGAAGCAAAAAGAAATATCAGCCAGAAAAGATCGTCAATCTCTTGTCCATAAGTGCTTATGTTATCAGGAAAAACACGAAAAAGAAACATAATTTTTTTTATTTTGTTTTACGAAAAAATATAAGAATATGTCATTCGGTAATAAGATTGTAAAGAAATGGCATCCTTGAATTTTTAACAATGACGTTTATCATATAATTATATGCTCTAGATCATGTTTTAAAATTTTGCGATACACAATCTTTGTTGAAGGAAATCGCTGCACTATTTTAATAAAAAACAATTGACCCATATGCATTCATGTATGAATTGTCAGAAGAAGAAACTATCCCTTCTTGACGGATTAGCCTACGGCGAACTTGAAAAAATTGAACGTAACCGTACGGTTGTAAACTATAAAAAAGGTGAAACCATATATAAAGAAGGAACTAAATCACTGGGATTGCTTTGCCTGAATGCCGGCAAAGCAAAAATTGTCCGTAAGGGAAAGCATGGTTCGGAACAGATTGTAGGATTAAAAAAACCGGTTGACTTTATCGGCATGCATGCGCTGATGAGTGGGTCTTCCTATCATAATTCAGCCGTGGCCATGGAAGATGCATCGGTGTGCGTGATCGATAAAGATGATTTCCTGGGAGTTGTAAATAACAATAATAAGCTTTCCATGAAACTGATTAAGATGCTTTCGAAGGAACTGGATGATGCTGAAAGCCGCTTTATTAATATGTCTCAAAAGTTACTCCGCGCAAGATTGGCAGATACCATACTCTATCTTATGGATATGTACGGAACCTGTCCTGATGGCCAAACCATCAATTGCACACTGAAACGAAATGAACTGGCCGCGCTTTCAAATATGACAACTGCAAATGTCATTCGCGCCATTTCTTCTTTTTCAAAAGAAGGCCTCATTTCTACGGAAAAGAAAAGATTAAAAGTGAAAAATCCGGAGTTGCTTCGTACGATCAGTGTCGCCGACAGAGTTGTACAGACCGGCCTTCCTTAAAATCCCGACATACGTTTTTTCCTGAAATTATTTTTCGATCAGAACAGGCAAAATTAAAATGCCAGGGAAGTATTCTCCTGGCTTTTTCAAAAAACATTTTTCGATTTATCCGCATTGTGTGTGAATGATGCAATTCATTTAGCTTAATGTGTAACGGGTTGGGCGTTTAAGGTTAGCACCTTTGTCATACCAAACCTGAGTACATACGAATTAAAATAAATAATATGAAAAAAATAAAAATAAATTTATTCCTTGTTTTAATGCTTGCTATTCCTGTGTGCTTATGGTCGCAGGCACTGAGCACAGTTACATCCGGTGAGGAAGCAAAAGAAATAGTTATTAATGAAAGCGGTATTTATGCTGCCGCAAAAGATATTTTTGATACACTCACTGTCGCGGGCGGAGACAAGGATGTAGTGTATGAATATTCAGATGATGTTAAATCTTTCTGGTATAAAATATATGTAACCGTCGATTCTAAAATCACTTTTGAGATTTATCCCTCTTATCCCGGCAACAGGTATAATTATTTTTTATATCAACACAAAGGCGATCTAAGTATAGATGAGATTCACACCACCGATATAGCGCCTGTAAGGGCAAACCTATATGCGGATGAAATGGAAAACGGCACAGGATTATCCCTTTCATCAAGCGTGAGCAGTAATGATTCCTGCCCGCAGGATATTTCTAAAATATGGTACCATACTCCTTATCAGTCTGCACTGGCGGTGAGTGCAGGGGATGTGTTATTGCTGAATGTCTATCATCTGAATGGATCAGATTGTGGCCAGCATCTTATCCTGAAAGATAATAACCATGCTCAGGAATTCCAATCCATATATGAGACATGTTATAACCAGCAGATAGCGTTAAAAAAGGTCGAGCATTACTCCGGTATGGATGTGCTAGCTGAAGCAGGAAAAGAAAAAGGTTTATGGATTGTGAATGATAGTATAAGAAACAGCCGTATTGAAAGCGCTGTCATTTGTATGGAGCCGTGTAAAAAAATTGATTCTACTGTTCTCTCAAAAAAAGAAGAGGACTATGTTGTAACCCATGCATTTGCTGCTATACCAGGAGTAAAAATAAAGATACAGGAACAGAAGCGTGAAAATATAAGATTAAAAGTATCTGATGAAAATAGGGAAGAAGCGGGTTTAGTTTCGGGCAATATATTCAGCAGCAAAACTAAGGAATTATCGCCTCCTGCAGGAAATAACCCGTCTGCACCGTATTCGAAAATAACAGATATTGTTGTTTGGGCATTACTTTCAGGATTTGCAATGCTCATTCTTTTCCTTGCTGTTTTAGATAAAAGAAATCGTAAAGCACATAGTGATGAAGCTGTTTAAACATGCCAGGAATGCAATTAGAAAATTCTACTGTGAATAGTGCAAGACAAAACCAACAAAGACAGATGTCCTATTCTGATTTGCGCCGGAATTAAAATTTTTTGGAAATACAACCAATAGAAGGTGCGCCAGGGAAATGGTATGGAAATATTTTTTGGCCAGTTACTTTCCGTGGCAGTTTTTATATTTTTTACCGCTACCGCATGGGCATGGATCGTTTCTTCCGATCTGCTTTTCAACACGTACGGGTTGTTGTTTCTCTTCCTGCTGGGTATTCATGAAACTGCGGTCACCTCCTTGCTGAGGTGAAGAAGTTGAGTCGGATCGGGAGGTTTTTAAACGGCTCATATCTGTTTTTTGCGGAGCAGAAGCTTGACGAACCTGATTCTGTTCGCCCGGGAGAGCGGCTTTAACAAGAAAGGAGATAATGTCTTTGTTCATCCTCACCAGCATCTGCTTAAAGAGATTGAAGGACTCAAATTTATAGATCAAGAGCGGATCTTTCTGTTCATAAACAGCGTTCTGCACACTTTGTTTCAGGTCGTCCATTTCGCGGAGGTGCTCTTTCCATGCATCATCGATCATAGCAAGCATGATCCCTTTTTCCATATCAAGAATGATATGCTTGCCCTGGCTTTCGAATGATTTTTTCAGATTGGCCATCACCTGAAGTGTTTTCAATCCGTCCGTAAACGGAACAACGATATTTTCATATTGCGATCCCTGCGTTTCAAAAACATTCTTTATTACAGGGAATGCCTGCAGCGCGACCGCATCGCGCTTATGCCTGTACCCCTCAAAAGCAAGTTCAAATATTTTATGTGTGGATTCATCGGGGGAGGCCTGTAAGAAACTTTTTTCATCCATCGGGAAGTCTACCGAAAGAGTTTTAAAGAGTTCAAACTTCAGTCCTTCATAATCCTGGGCAGCATGGTAGTCACTTACGGTTGCAGAGGTAACATCATAAAGCATGTTGGCGATATCGAGTGAAAGGCGTTCGCCAAACAAAGCGTGTTTGCGTTTTGTGTAGATCACATCGCGCTGTGAGTTCATCACATCATCGTATTCGATCAAACGTTTCCGGGTACCAAAATGATTTTCTTCCACTTTCTTTTGTGCACGTTCAATTGATTTGGTAATCATCGAATGCTGAATCACTTCACCTTCTTCAATTCCCATCCTGTCCATCAATTTAGCGATTCGTTCCGAACCAAA
>JAHEYJ010000083.1 GCA_023251675.1 Bacteroidota bacterium | reverse complement strand
ATTGGGCGTTTGCAATTGCTCCGACAAGGACAAACAAAATAATTGTGTAAAGTTTTTTCATTGAAACTGAATTATTGTTAAAGCTCTAAGTGATAGTCATATATTGTATTCGATTTGGGTTTGGCATTATTGCCAACACCATACAACCGCAACACAAGGTTACCCCAGAATAATCTCCAAAAAAAGTTCTCCCTTTAAACCTTTTCCTTCATCGCATTGATGATCGTTTTCAAAACCTTCACACGTGCGTAGTATTTTGAATTGGCTTCCACAATGGTCCACGGTGCATACGTAGTGCTGGTGCGAAAAAGCATTTCATCCACTGCCACTTTATATTTATCCCATTTCTTCCGGTTGCGCCAATCCTCTTCGGTGATCTTCCATTGCTTGTGCGTAAGCTTCTGCCGCTCCTGGAACCGCCGCAGTTGTTCCTTCTGGTCGATGTGGATCCAGAACTTTACCAGCACCGCGCCGAAGTTCACGATCTGTTCTTCAAACTCGTTGATCTCTTTATATGACCTTTTCCATTCATGCTCCTTGCAGAAACCTTCCACTCTTTCCACCAGCACGCGCCCGTACCACGAACGGTCGAAAATGCCGATGTGGCCTGCCTTCGGAATATCTCTCCAGAATCTCCACAGGTAATGATGCGCCCTTTCAATATCGTTGGGCGCTGCAACAGGGTGCACTTCGTACCCGCGCGGGTCCATCAGCTGAACCAGGCGTTTTATATTTCCGCCTTTGCCGGCGCCATCCCATCCTTCGTACATGATGACAAGAGGCACACGTTTTTTGTACATCTTGAATTCTATTTCTCTCATTTCTTCCTGCAGGGGAACGACCTTCTTCTGGTATTCCTCGCGTGTTAAACTTTTTGAGAGGTCGACCTTATCCAGAACGGAACTTCCCATCGCCGAAAGTTTTACCTGGATGATCTTTTTGCCATCTTTATTTTTTTGCGCCAGCTTCACCTCTTCAATTTTGTTTTCCAGGACAGTGATCACCGTTTCAAATATCTTGATGGTGGCAAACCGCCGGTCATGTGCTTCCACAACGGTCCACGGCGCATAATCGGTGTCGGTATTTTCAAGCATCTGCTCATAGGCTTCAAAATATTTATCGTACTGCTTGTAATGCTTCCACTCTTTCTCAGTAACTAACCTCCACGACATGGCTTTGTCCTTCATCATTTCCTGGAGACGCTTCTTCTGTTTCTTCTTCTTTATATGAAGAAGGAATTTGATGATTACATTCCCGTCATCCGTAAGCTGCCGTTCAAAATGGTTGATCTCGGTATAGGCTTGATTCAATTGCTTCTTCTGAATTGCTTTATTCACTTTGTCTTCAAGCACCCTGCGGTACCAGCTCCGGTCATAAACAGCAATTCTTCCCTTTTCAGGAGTTTTATTCCAATAACGCCATAGGAAAGGACGCAAAATTTCTTCTTCGCTTTGAGCAGTATGCGTAAGGTATACTTTGAATCCTCTCGGATCGAGCGGCAGGATCAGTTTATTGATGAGCGTGCCTTTTCCGGCGCCGTCCCATCCTTCAAAAACGATCATTACCGGAATTCTTAATTCTTTGGCTTCGCGTTGTAATTCGCCCACCCGCAACTCCAGGCCAGTGATGACTTTTTTGTATTGCTCCTTCGTGGTTTTTTGGGAGAGGTCAACTTTTTCTAACATGATAAGGGATTTTAAGTTGGCGTTAAAGTAAGATTTTTTCAGATAGCGAATGATGAGCGCTCCCATCAAATTATTTAGCAATAAATAATAAAAAACCTTACTGATTCATTCAATTAAACTTTTTTTACATTTGTCAACTAATCATCGGAAAACGAATTCATACGAAAAAACACAAGGACGTACTATTTTGCCTTTCGTATTTTTCGTACTGTTTCGCTTTGCGAAGATTCAAAAAAGAAACCAAACAATAACTAATATTTCATTATGAGACGAGTAGGAATAGTTGGCGCAGGCATCACGGATTGCCGCAGCCGCTGGGTGGAAGCAACTTACTGGGATCTTTTCCAGCAGGCTACCAAAGCAACGCTTGAAGATGCCAAAGTATCAACTGAAGAAGTGGATTCGGTTGTCTATGGAATCTACAACGACATTTTTGAACACCAGGCCATCCCTGAAAGTTCGCTCACCGGCATTATCGGGATGCATCATAAACCGGGAGTGCGTGTCACTTCGGGAGGCGCTACCGGTTTCTATGCCATGCGTGCGGCGATCATGGAAGTGGCTTCCGGCTACTCCGATGTAGTGCTCTGCGTCGGCGGTGAAAAAGCAACCGATTGCTTTGACCCCATCTCGCAGACCCAGACACCTATGGTGATCGACACCATTGCGAAATCATGGGACCCTTTCTTTGAATATCCGCTCGGCGCCACTGCGAGCGATTCGTACATGCAGGTTTGCATGGCGTATAACGATAACCATCCTAACGATATCAACGATCCGGTCGTTCGTGCCAAGATCATTGAAATGCTTTGCCGCCAGGGCAACCGCAATCCGTTTGGACAACGGAGAGATGAAACCGTAACGGCGGAACAAGTGCTGGAATCACGCTGGATCATTGCACCTTTCCTTCGTTTGCTTGAAGTTTGCATGTATACAGAAGGCGCCGGCGGACTTCTCTTTGCAAGCGAGGAAAAAGCAAAGGAGATCAGCAAACGTACCGGAAGTCCTATTATATGGGTAAAAGGTGTGGGCGCCGCCAATGAATCGTACAATCCCGGACGCGGCGGATCTTACAAACCCCTTCACCGAATCGAATCAGACCGCATCGCGGCGGAGCGCGCTTATAAAATGGCGGGAGTAACTCCAAAAGATATTAAGCTGGTTGAGTTACACGATGCTTTCATTGCGCAATTCATGGTGACCATGGGCGAAATGGGATTTGTGCCGATCGGAAAAACGCGTTCACTGATCGATGACCATATCATGGCGGATATTCGCGAGCTGGGCGACAATGACGCTCCTAAAAAAGGCCAGTTATTAATTAACCCTTCCGGCGGACTTATTTTCGGCGGACACTTTGTGGGAGGCTCCAATATGTTCTCAACCTGGTCAGCCAGAAGGGAAATGATCGCCCGCAATATCCGGTACAGTCTTGTTCATGGAACAGGCGCTATCAATGCCGTGTTTGGCGGAGCGGTGGTTCTTGAACTGGAGGGAGGAGTATAAATGGTACGAATAACGAATGAAAACGAATTTGCGAATAATGAAACCTGTATCGATTAGTTATCCGAACCGCAACTTAAACAGTAAACATCAAACTCTTTGCATATGAAAGTAAAAGAAATGGTTTTAAAACCCGAATTCAATCTTCCCAAAGAAACTTCGGAAGTAACCGGGAAAGACGGAAAACAATACCTCCAGTTCAACACCAGCATGGCTACGCTGTACAAGCAGACCTACGGAGAACATTCACGCTTCTTCTTTGCGCTGAAGGAAGCGCGTCTCATCGGCAGCAAATGCACCAAGTGCGGACAGGTGATGGTGCCTGCTGCCACCTGGAAATGCCCGATGTGCGGATTTGCTGAGATGAAAGAAGTTACTCTTCCACATCGCGGAATTTTAGCGCAGACGGCTCCTATTACTATTTTCCCCTCCCAGTCTTTTATCGGACAAGCTCCTTTCTGCAGGGGATATGTGGATGTGGCAACGGATGCGAAAGTGGCATCGTTCCTGCCTTCACGCTTGAAAACAACTACCGGCATTCCACGCCCCGGCGTCTTTGTAAAAGGAATTGAACTGAAGCTGGTCTTTGCCGACGAACGCGTAGGATCCATTCTCGACATTTTCTGGGTGCCGATGTCAGAGATCCCTGCCAAACTCCGGAAGAAAGAACCACTTTTTGAACGTGAACTTGATTTTGAAAGCCCGAAGCTTCCTAAAATAAAAGCAAACAAAGAATTCAAACCTGCTTATACTTCCTTGATGCAACTATTAAAGGAAATGTCTGCAAATGTTGCCAGGAGCAAGCGTTCCCAGCAAAATCTTGCAGGAAAGAAATACCGTGTTGGCGTGAAAACCGGCGGCGGCGATTTCACCTTCATTATTGAGAAAAATAAAATGGGTGTTGTTGCGGGAGTTGCCAAGAAAACCGATTTTATTATTGTAGCTGAAGACCCGAATGTTTTTATTAAATGGATCAATGACGGTTCGCTTACCGATGCAGTGGTAGAAGGTAATCTATGGCTTCCTTCACGCGAAGCGTTCATCATTTTACCCACACTCGACCGCTTGCCCCGTTCCATCAGGAGAGACTTGCATTAATCTTCTCTCAACGAATTATATCGCTTGGCATTGATTGCAAATGTCAGGCGATATTTTTTTTGAATTTACTTTTCTCCTTGGGATTTGAATTGTGAAATCTTTGTATAAAATTTACTTTTTAGTAAAGGGATATTAAGTTATAATTTATTATCTTTAAAATCTAAATCCAATTTGAATGAAAAATATTTTTACTACCTGCACTTCGGCAACACGAGTTCAGCAGCCGGCTTCAAAGAGACAAGCACTGATGGTACTCTCCGCCTTCTTATTATTTCTGCTTGCTGCCACCAACGGGTCCTCGCAAAATAATAATGTCGGTATTGGCACACTTACGCCCAATGCTTCGGCCATGCTGCATGTAGAATCATCCAATAAAGGAATGTTGATTCCGCGAATGAACGCCGTACAACGAATGGCGATTTCATCTCCTGCTGACGGCCTCCTCGTATACGATACAGATTCTTCCTGCTTCTTCTTCTATAAACAATTTTCGTGGAAGTCATTGTGTAACGCTGGAGCGACTGGCCCAACCGGTACTGCAGGTGCAACCGGCGCAACAGGCGCAACGGGTGCAACCGGTATTGGAACTGCGGGCTCTACTGGTGCTACTGGACCAACCGGCCCCACCGGAGTTGGAACTGCTGGTCCGACAGGAGTTACCGGTCCAACAGGTGTTGGAACTGCGGGACCAACTGGAGCAACCGGCCCAACAGGAGTTGGAACCGCAGGCGCTACAGGAGCAACCGGCCCTACAGGTATTGGAACTACTGGTGCTACAGGAGCAACCGGCGCAACGGGTCCCTCAGGCGCGGATGGAGCGCTGAATGCATGGTCACTGACAGGAAATTTAGGTACGTCTCCTCCTACAAATTTTATCGGAACTACGGATGCTGCCGATTGGGTTATTCGAACAAGTAATACGGAACGTATCCGTGTAAGCTCTGCCGGTTTAGCTGGAATAAACGTTGCCCCTGCCGGAGCCTATCTTAAAATTTCATCAAGCAACGCTTCTTACGATGGTTTGGATGCTTATCATACTTCAGGAACTACAGGGTCTGCATTCAACGCGGTTACGGGCGATGTTCAGAATGCAGCTTATACGCATGCAACCGGATACCTTGCCTATCACAATTCATTCAACAAAACCTTTTCGGTTTATGGGAACGGCGGTGACTTGGCTGGAATGTTTAACGGAAAAATTGGCGTGAATTCAGTTTCAACACAACTGACAGGTTCTGACATTGAAGTAAGAAATAATACGGCCGGAGCCAATCCTGCCAACATTTTCATGCGGCAGTCCACATCAAACACGCTGATCAATTCGATCCTGGGCAATCTGGATTTCGGAGATGATTATAATACTTCTGCACAAGCAAGGATACAGGTTTTCAGAGATGCAGCCTCCGGTGCAGGAACTGACCTCCCCACTGCATTCACTTTCTGGACAATGGCAGACGGGGCAAGCACACTTTCCGAAAGAATGAGGATTACCAACGGCGGTTTGGTTGGAATAAACATGACACCGACGATGCAATTGGATGTCACTTCCGCTACAACAAACGCCGGGGACGCGGTTATAAGAGGAAACGCAACAGGGAATGGAGCCGTGTATGGTATTGAAGGAATAAATTCATCTGCCACCAATGATGCTGCTGCTGTTTTCGGAAATGCTTCCGGTAACGCACGCGTTTATGGCGTATTGGGAATCGTCAACAATGCGACTACAGTAAATGCAAGCGGTGTCAGAGGATTTGCATCGGCTACTACGGGGTCAACATTTGGCATTTGGGGTGAGAATGCTTCCTCTGCAGGAATGGGAGTTTATGGTGTGGCAACGAATGCTGCCGGAGGAACGGGCGTTGAAGGATCTTCATGGGCGGCGAGCGGAATGGGAGTTTATGGTACCTGCACGGGTGCAAACGGGAACGGCATCAAAGGATTGTGCAACAACGGCGCAACGGCTTACGGCGTTTGGGGTGTTAGCAGCACAGGAGAAGCAGGGCATTTTACAGGAAACGTAAATATTGTGGGCACACTCAGCAAATCTTCCGGAACATTCAAAATAGATCATCCGCTTGATCCGGAAAATAAATTTCTGTACCACAGTTTTGTTGAAAGCCCGGATATGATGAACGTTTATAATGGAAATATAATCACTGACAATAACGGGGAATCTACTGTTGAACTTCCTTCGTATTTCCAGGCGGAGAATGTGGATTATAAATACCAACTGACCGTTATCGGGCAATTTGCCCAGGCAATGGTCATGAAAGAAATCTCAGAAAATAAGTTTGTCATCAAAACCGATAAACCTAATGTGAAAGTCAGCTGGCAGGTAACCGGGGTCAGGAATGATAAATGGGCAAATAAACACCGGGTGATTCCGGAAGTTGAAAAAACAGGTGAAGAGAAAGGAAAATATTTACACCCGGAACTGTATGGTTATGGCGAAGAAAGATCGATCGAAAACATAAAACCAACACCGAAAGAAGTAGAACCCAGGTAGTAATTTCGATTTTAAAAATCCATTCTGCGCAGCAAAAGAAGAGGATTGGTTTTCAAGAACTAATCCTCTTCCCATTTTCTTCTTTCGGTTCCGTTTTGTTTGCTGAGTTTCCAGTTACCTGGTAAAATCCGCAGTGTATGTTCTTATATTATTTTTCCCGTCGGCCACTTCAATTTTAAAAATGTGTTTGCCTTTCCCAACGTGTTCATCAAACTCGTAAAAGAGCAGCGCTTTCTTGGGTTCGTATTCCATCAGCACCCATTTGCCATCGACCGTGGCGCGGTAGGATACAATGCCGGTAAGATTATCGCCCACAATAACACCAATGGTTTTGGCAGCTCTTAAGTTCTTACCATTATATAGGTTGTAAGGTTTGACCATTGGGGCAACGGTATCTACAACGACAGTAAAACGGCCAAAGTATTTTGTCTGTGTGGACACCCAACTGGTTCCGTCAGCGCTGTCAATGTAAATGCCTTTTTGATTGGACATGTTATTCTTTCCATCAAGCAAAACGATCACCGCCTTATCGCGATATTGTTTAGGGATATTTTTCACCCTGATAGATAACGTATAATTATAATGAAGCGGCACTTCGCTTGTATGAACCGTATGAATCGGAGAAAATGTTTTAGGAAGGGTGTCTTTTGACATAGAATAACGAAAATCAATGTTCTCATAAAGCGAACAGGGAAGAATATCGACTTTTATATCCTTGGTTTCAAAAACGTTCTCTTCAGAACAGCGAAAATGCGCCTCCGCTTTAGGTTCTGTATGTAAAGTCCCCTGTTTTTGAACTTTGAACTTTGAACTTTGAACTTTGAACTCAAGCGTTGAAGCATTTCCGAAAAAATCCTTTACAATGAATTTTACAGGATGTAAAAGCGTGTCTGCAAAACGGTACAAGCCGTCATTGATGACACATTGATAAATAGAAAGCATATTATTTTCCTCCCGGAAGCATTTCTGTATCTCCCGGTTCGACTTTGCTTCTTCGGCATAATCAATATGCGAATTAATGTAGCGCGATTCGTCGAACGCTATTTCGTTCATTTCATGATAATATATCTTCTGTCCGTCGATCTGCAGTTCAATGGAATAAGCGCCGAGTTTTCCGGCCTGCGCAATGTTGGCATAGTCATACGCCTCAATTCCGAATCCAATATCACCGCAAACAGTCATTTTCTCTGAAGGAGAAATCTTATACTTCCCTTTACTGCCATAAATTTTTGTTTTTCGTGACGTGTTCTTGCCATCAACAAAGCTCGTATCATTTGCAGGATACACCGCCAGCGTGAGAAGTCTTGGAGGAACCGTGTCTTTTATTTTATAACCGAACAGAAAAGGATTATAGGCATTCTCGGTTACCGCATCCCTTATTTCAAAATGGAGGTGAGGCGATTGTGAGCCGCCCGTATTTCCGGATATCGCCACCGTGTCGCATTGATTTACCCTTAAAACGTCTTTTGGGACATTAATGTCTATCTCAAACGATTCGAATTTGTATTGTTCGTTCCGGACATAATCAGCTATCTTTCCATACAACCGTTGCAAATGGCCATACACGGTAACAAATCCGTTGGGATGGGTGATATAAAGACATTTTCCGTAACCGGTAGCAGAAATTTTCACGCGGGAAACATATCCGGAAGCGGCGGCCAAGACCATACATCCTTCCCTTCCTCCCGTTTTCACATCCAGGCCGGCATGAAAATGATTTTGACGGATCTCACCAAAATTACCTGCAATGCTCAATGATGAATCGGTCGGCTCCACAAAATACCCTTGCGGAAAAACCTTTGGCGTTGCCTGAGTCGTTGGCTTATCCTGCTGAATGGCGGCACTTCCCAATTTATAAGGAATAAAAGAACTACTGAAAATCAATCCTAGTGTGATGCCAAGATACGAATAGCGAAATGCCAATCTACGAATGCGTACTAATGATGCGAATGTAAATTGCATCCCATTCGTATCCTTTGAATTATTAGTAGAATTCGTATCCATTCGTCTATTAGCATTAATGGCTGTTCAAAAAAACAGCAAATAACCTTGCCAAGTCCGTTCCGAATTGTATTTTTGTGAACATTGTTTTCTTAAGAACATGAATGACTTAAAGGCCGTTATTGCTTCACTGGAAAGCAAGATTGAGAAATTAGTAGATTTGCACCACGGGACGAAGAAGGAACTATCCGCTCTTCAAACCCAACACAACCATCTAACTCAAACCGCGTCTCAACAAAAACAAACAATAAAGGAACTTGAGGAAAGATCAAAAATCCTCAAATTATCAAAATCAATATCATCAACCAACGAAAACACAACAGAACTTAAATTAAAAATAAACGAACTGATAAGGGAAGTAGACAAGTGCATAGCTCTTTTGAACAAGTAAGTGAAAACGACAAATGAAAGAACAGTTATCAATAAAAGTATCGATAGCAGGCCGGGTTTATCCGCTCACCATTGAACGCAGTGAAGAGGAGAACGTGAGAAAAGCGGTAAAAAACATTAACGATAAGGTAAATGATTTTGAGAAAAATTTCAATATCAAGGACCGCCAGGATCTTCTCGCCATGAGTTCACTTCATTTCGCTTCACAAGCTACAGAAATCCATCACAATACAAGCAAGGAAGAAAAATCGCTTTTGGATAGATTAGAGAAAATTGATAAAGCTGTTTCTGCAGAGTTAAAAGATTAAAAGTATTTTGTCCCTCTCCGCCCCGGCGGAACTTACTTTCATCCCGTATCAGTTCAGAAAATGAACAAAATGGGATTTTTTATTTTATATACCAACAACCAAAATGCTGTCTCTGACCATTCTTCCGTTCCGGACGATAGAAGAGAAAGCTTTTTTAATATTAATCATTTATGAACGTAGATACAACCGCCATCCTCTTTATTGCCATTGCCGCCATAGCAGGCCTTGGATTGGGAATAGTCATTGCCTCCTCCATGCTTCGGAAATCGCTTGAGAAAAAAGGCCAGATCAAGATCAAAGAAGCCGAGATAGAAGCAGAAAGGATCAAAAACGAAAAAATCCTTCAGTCAAAAGAGAAATTCCTGCAGATGAAATCCGATCATGAACATGTCATCAATGAAAAGAACAAGAGCATCAGCGCTTCGGAACAAAGAGCCCGGCAGAAAGAGCAGCAGATGTCTCAGAAACTGGAACAGGTGCAGCGAAAAGAACGCGAACTGGATACGTTGAAAAGCAATCTGAACGGCCAGCTGGAGATCATTGACAAGAAAAAAGCGGAACTGGAAAAAGGCCTGCTGAAACAAATCGCAACGCTGGAAGCGGTTTCAGGAATTTCAGGCGAAGAAGCGAAAGCGCAGCTTATTGAATCGTTAAAAGATAAAGCGAAAACTGAAGCGATGGCATTCATCAACCAGACCATGGAAGAAGCCAAGCTGACGGCCAGCAAGGAAGCAAAGAAAATGGTGATCCAGGCCATTCAGCGTATTCCAACAGAAGCGGCGGTTGAGAATTCTGTAACCGTCTTTCATATTGAAGGCGATGACACCAAAGGAAGGATCATCGGGCGGGAAGGAAGAAATATCCGAACGCTTGAATCGCTGACCGGCGTTGAGATAATAGTGGATGATACGCCTGATGCGATCATCCTTTCCTGTTTTGATCCCGTCCGCAGGGAAATCGCCCGCCTGTCGTTGCATCAATTAGTAGCTGACGGCCGCATTCACCCCGCACGAATTGAAGAAGTGGTTGAAAAAGTGAAGAAACAAATTGAAGATGAAATTGCCGAGATTGGAAAGCGGACCACCATCGACATGGGCATTCACGGCTTGCCTGCTGAACTGATCCGTCTTATCGGAAGAATGAAATACCGTTCCTCCTATGGGCAGAATCTTTTGCAGCACTCACGCGAAGTGGCCAACCTTTGTTCAGTTATGGCTGCCGAGTTCGGCTTGAACCCGAAAGTGGCCAAACGCGCAGGGCTTCTTCACGATATCGGAAAAGTGTTTGAAGAAGAACTTGAGCTTCCGCACGCCATAGCCGGAATGAAGCTTGCTGAAAAACTTAAAGAGAAACCGGAGATCTGCAACGCCATCGGGGCGCACCATGATGAGATCGAGATGACCTCGCTCTACTCCCCAATTGTTCAGATCTGCGATGCGATTTCAGGCGCCCGTCCCGGCGCAAGGCGCGAAGTGCACCAGCAATACATTCAGCGGTTGAAAGACTTGGAGAACCTCGCTTTGTCGAACAGCGGCGTGGAAAAAGCCTATGCGATCCAGGCGGGCCGCGAACTCCGGGTAATTGTAGCTGCCGAGAAAATAACCGACAAAGCGGCGGAAGAACTTTCGTTTAACATCGCCAATAAGATCCAGACCGAGATGACGTATCCGGGACAGGTGAAAGTAACGGTGATACGCGAAACAAGATCGGTGAATATTGCGAAGTAGGTTTTTCTTCTGAAGATTGATACGGTCGAAATATTTTTCAAAGTCAAAGTAATGCTTTTGGCCTTTTTTCAAAAATGAAAGGAGTATTAAAAATAATCTGGTTTAGAATCTTTGGAAGTAACTTTTTCCCGCTTCTGAAAATATTTTTTACACCCAATGAACCCATCTCCAGGAAATTTCGTTTTATAGGAAAATTCCATGTTGCGACCAAAGAGGGAAAAAGTTTTTATCTTTTCAATAATGCTTTTTTATTAGAAACAAATATATTTTGGCTGGGAATCGACAATTATCAATGGGAAAAAGTGACCCGCAAGGTTTGGACGGAGCTATGCCAGCATTCAAACACGATCTTCGATATCGGCGCTAACTCCGGGATCTTTGCCGTACTGGCTAAAGCGTACAATCCAAAAGCCTCTGTGACCGCTTTTGAACCCCAACCCAATATCTTCTATGTTTTAAAAAAGAACAAAGAGATCAACCGGTTTGATATCCGATGTGAGAATATTGCCTTATCCAACCAGGAAGGCACAATGCCCTTCTACAATACCGGCGAGGCTGCCTTTACAACTGAAAACACTACAGCAGGAAGCCTTAATAAAACCTGGAGAACCGAAAATCAACAATCCATTCTGGTTACTGTAAAGGAGCTGAAGAATTATGTTGAAGAAAAGCAGATCAATGCTATTGACCTGATCAAAATTGATGTGGAGACCTTTGAATATGAAGTATTAGCTGGATATGGCAAATATCTTACTATGCATAAACCCATTATTATTTTAGAAATACAGAATCGTTCAATTGGAAAAAATATTGAATCTCTTTTCGATGCCGGCACCTATTCCTTTTTTAATATCAATGAAGAGAAAGGCCTGATTAAAATAGGCGAACTCGGGACATCTGAAGATAATCACAACTACCTTTTATGCCCCGTATTGAAACTCAAACTGATAGATAAATTATTATTAGCTAGATAACTTCACCACGCCTGAAAAGAGCAATCATTATTCAAAAGTAAAGCGGCAAGATGAACAGGATACAAAATAAGTTCGGAACTTTCTTTAACGAGAAAATATTCAGGAACCTTTTTGTTTTATGGGTACTGCTTTTCCCCTTTGACGCCAACCTGCTTCCCGTATCCATCGGGTTTATGACCGTTTACCCTTCTCTCTTCCTTCTTTTCTTTCTTCTCGGGTATTCTTTTTTGGGCAAACCAAACGAACCATTTAACAAAGCCGACAAGCTGGTTATTCTGTTCTTTTTCATCTGGGCATTTTATGGCATCGCCTGGTTTCCATTTGTTCATGATAAAAAAATTGCATTCTATGAGATCCGTGTCCTCATTCTGATGGCCTCGACGGTCTGGTTATTGTTTCGAACAAAGTATTTATTCGGATTAAAATCTTTTTCCGATATCCTGAACAAGCTTTCGATTTTTTTATTCCTTCTGCTTACCGGGTTTGCATTTTTTGAATACTTCTCAGGAATTCATTTTGCGGGAAAATTTACCGAGAAACTTTGGAATATTCCTGCCGGAAATCCTACTTATTCCCCGGTCTTTTTATTCGATAATCCCAATACCTTTCTTTGTTATCTGTTTGGATTTGCTATTCTTATTTTTCTTACAGGCAGAATCGCCTTCAACAAATGGAAACATCTTTCTATTATTTTTATATTATTCTTTTTTTCCAATGCAGCTGATTCTAAGTTTGGAAGAATATCATCCTATTTGCTTCTCACCGTATGGCTTATTAGCTATTTACGAACCGTTGATTTTGGTAAAACAAAAAAATATGCATGGTGGGCAGCAGTAGCTGCAGCCGGGTTGGTTTTTTGTTTTGCTACAAAAGAAATTTATAAAGGCCCTTACTGGAAAGACAGCGAACATTACCTGATCCCTTCTATCCATCCTGCAAAAACTGAAAATGATAAATTATTTTTTTATTCTTCCGATTCGCTCGTAAAACAGTTTGGGGAAAAAGAAGTCATTAAATCTTTTCGTGATTACCAGATGAGAGGAACCGACTGGGCTGTCAACATCAGGAAGAACCTTTTAAAGAACGGTTGGTATTTAACGAAACAATCAAGATTCATGGGCGTCGGCCCCGCACAATTCAGATGGTACCATCAGCAGAAACAAGTTCCGTATCCCACGACAACGGTGGATAGTCCGCATGACGGATTGATGGAGATCCTAAGCCAATACGGAATATTGATTCTCGTCCCATTCCTTTCTATTTTATTTTATTATTGGCTCACCGCCTTCAGGATCAATAAAAAAATCTCTAATTATTTTATTCTGCTGACCGCCTGCTACCTGATCTTAATAATTATTTCGGATATGTCATCCGCCTGGCTGATCCTGAACATCGGATGGTTATTGATTCCTGTCCTGCTGATCGCTTCTTCTCAACAACCTGATGAAACCTAATGGCGGAACAGGTCAGATCATATTACAGAAATTTTATTCTTCTTTTCACCGGGAATTCCATCAGCCAGGTAATTCCTTTTTTACTTGCCCCCGTTATCGGCAGAATTTTTTCCCCGCAGCAGCTGGCCGTGCAGGAAAATTTCCTGGCAATTGTATCGCTTATTTCCATTGTTATTGCCGGACGTTACGAAGTTGCGCTTGTCCTTCCTAAAATTCAGAAAAGAGCAAATAACCTGTTTGTACTGGCCTTCCTTATTACACTTTGCATCTCCATCCTCTCTCTGGTTGTTATGATCTTTCCGGATGAAATTTCCCGTTGGTATAAAGATGAACAGCTCGGAAAATTCATGCATTACCTTGCGCCTGCTGTTTTCCTCACGGGCATAAACAACATTCTGACACAATGGATCATCCGAGCAGGAAAATATTCCCTTGTTTCCGCCAGCAGGATCTCCCAATCCGTTACACAAAGTGCCGGCTATGCATTGCTTGGCTATTTCGGATGGGGGATCAACGGGCTTATCCTTGCCTGGCTCGTGGGCAACATCGTTACGGTTCTTGTTTTAGTATTTCCTTCATTTAAAATATTTAATATTAAGGAAATCGAATCCAGTGAAATCAAATCTGTAGCAAAAGAATACCGTGATTTCCCTATGATCAACTCCTTGCACGCGTTTACGGGAATTTTTGCTGAACAGTTCCTGCTT
>JAHEYJ010000082.1 GCA_023251675.1 Bacteroidota bacterium | reverse complement strand
GGCCTGATGAAACAGGATAAGAAAAACAAAGACAGTGAAATCAATTTAACACTTCTGAAGGAAATTGGTTCTGTTGAAATAAATCATACCTGCACAGAAGAACTCATCGATGAATCCATAAAGTTTTTCAATACGCTTTGTCAATAGATTATTTACGCTGTTTTTTTGTCAAACAAAAAAGTTAGTAGTTTAGCACTCTGAAAACAAGAAATTGCCGCACGTGGTATACAAGATTTCCAAACCCGACAAGCGCTTAGAAGGAACTGTTTACCTCACCGCCTCTAAAAGCGAGAGCAACCGTGTGCTGATGATCCAGGCAATGAGCAGCCAGCGTTTCCGGATTACCAACCTGGCCGACTCGCAGGACACACAGATCCTGGCGGAGATCCTTAAAAATGAAACCGCCGGAGACTACAGCGCAGCTTTAAAAAAATTAAACGTCGAAGTAAGTTATTATACCGGGCCCGGCGGAACAACCATTCGGTTCCTTACGGCTTTTTTCGCCATGCGTGAAGGCGTACGGATTCTTTCAGGATCCGACCGGATGAATGATCGGCCGATAAAAACATTAGTGGATGCTTTGAATTTTCTTGGCGCCAGGATCACCTACTTGGGTAAAGAAGGCTGTCCCCCGATAAAAATTGTAGGCACAAAACTCAAAGGAGGTGACATTGAAATGGAAGCCGACGTAAGCAGCCAGTTCATTACCGCACTGCTTCTTATTGCTCCCCTGCTTGAAAACGGGCTGAACATTCATTTGAAAGGAAGGATCGTTTCACGCTCTTACATCATGATGACCTTGAAGATCCTTGAACATTTTGGAATAAAATACAAATGGGATGACAAAGTAATCTCCGTTCCACACCAGGATTTCCAGGGATGGGATTACCATATTGAATCGGACTGGAGTTCCGCTTCGTACTGGTATGAAATGGCGGCGCTGGCTGAAGAAGCTGACATCCGGATAAAAGGGCTGCGAAGAAAATCCATACAGGGCGACTCGGTCATTGCCGACCTTTTCCGGTTCTTCGGCGTCAGCACCCTTTTTACAGAAGAAGGAATACAGCTTTCAAAAACAGATTATCGCCCCGATTGCATCGGGTTTGATTTTGCAGATTATCCCGACATCGCCCAGACAGCCGCCGTGGTTGCCTCTGTGCAAAAGATCCCCGCCCAGTTAAACGGGCTTCACACACTAAGAATCAAAGAGACCGACCGTATTCAGGCACTCATTAATGAACTAAAAAAAATAGGAGTCACGCTTAAAGATTCAGACGAATCAAGCCTTGAAATTGATTTTCCGGAAAAGAAGGAAAACGAAGAAGAGTTATTTTCTACCGAATTAGAGTTCAAAACATATCACGATCACCGCATGGCAATGGCCTTTGCCCCGCTCGCCCTGGTTTATCCCGAAGTAAAAATTCAGGATCCGGATGTGGTCAGTAAATCCTACCCGGATTTCTGGAACGACATGAGAGCCATTGGTTTTGAAATCAAAGAAGATCAGCTATAGGTTTTGCTTAGTAGATCACAATATCATAAGGCAGCCGCATCTGAACCCCTTTGAACTTCATTGCATTTTTTAATTGCCTGAAGTTTTCATATGAAGTTCCCAATTCCTGCTTCAGTTTCTTTTCCACCGCAGCGTCTTTATCTAAGATCTCGTTAAAGAATTCTTCAAAAGGTTCTTTCTGTTTGGGCAGATCCATACGATTGTATTCTTTGAGATGGGCCTTTTTTGCGGCCAGCGCAATGGCATCTTTTATTCCTCCGAACGCATCAACCAGGCCGATTTGTTTTCCGTCAATTCCGCTCCACACCCTTCCCTGGCCAATACTGTCCACCTGCGCCGGCGTCATGTTCCTGCCTTGTCCCACCTTGGTAATAAAATCCGTATACACCTCTTCGATCCACTTCTGGATCACTTCGCCTTCTTCTTTTGCAACCGCGCGATAAGGCGATAAAATATCTGAATGCTTATTTGTATTTACGGTATCCACGGTAATGCCCAGTTTATTGGACAGGAGTTTTTCCATGTTCGGAAAAACACCGAACACACCAATGGATCCCGTGATCGTATTAGGATGCGCAACGATGGCATCCGCGGCACAGGAAATGTAATAGCCTCCCGAAGCGGCCACATCGCCCATCGACACCACCACCGGTTTTGCTTTCTTCGCCAGCATCATTTCACGCCAGATCACATCCGACGCCAGTGAACTGCCCCCGGGAGAATTCACACGAAGAACGATCGCTCTCACATTGGTATCCTTCCGCGCTTCACGAATGGCTTCTGAAATGCGTTCCGAACCGATGGTTTCGTCATCGCCCTCACCGCTTTCAATGCTTCCGGTTGCATAAACAACTGCTATTTTATTTTTTGTGCGGCTGAATTCGTCCTTTTCAGGAGCGCGTATATACTTACGCATCGTAACGTAGTTTATTTTTTCCGGTGACTTCTCTGCCATTAACCCGGCCAGGATATCCAGCATTTCATCTTTGTACGCCAACTGATCAACCAGTTTATATTTCAGCGCGCTTTCTCCGTTAGTGATCAGCATGTTATCAGCATACCGGTTCAGCTCTTCCACTGAAATATTCCGCTGATCCGAAATTCCTTCAAGAATATAATTCCATATGGAGTTCATGTAGGTCATGGTCTGCTCTCGGTTGGCCGGACTCATTTTGTCCAGGAAGTAGGGCTCCGTTGCACTCTTGAATTTTCCGTGCCGGAAGATCTGCATATTAACGTCCAGTTTGTCTAGTAGGTTTTTAAAGAACATGGTTTGCCTGCTCAATCCTTTAAAGTCCACCAGCCCTTCAGGGTTCAAATATATTTTGTCTGCGACTGAGGCAAGGTAATACGCTCCCTGTGTATACCCTTCGCTGTAAGCCACAACAAACTTTTTGGATTCTTTGAAATCCAAAATAGCATTTCTGATCTCTTCCAGCGTAGCGATGCCCGTTGGAATGGAAGAAATGTCAAGGTAGATCCCTTTTATATTTTCATCGTTCTTGGCTTTTTCAAGATTGGAAAGGATTTCATTAAGCCCGATCGGCCCGCTCTCCGGATTTGCAAAATTGAAATGCTTAAATGGATTATTGGAGCCGCGTTCAACGATCTGCTCGTCAAAAGTTATATGAAGAACAGAATTGGATTTTACCCTGATCGGTTTTTTCCCGTTGTCGGAAAGATTTGAAATATTTCCGATCATCGAACCGATGATCATAAAAAAAATAAACAAACCGATAATGCTCGAAACGATATTGGCAACAATGAAGCCGACGATCGACCCCCAGAAAGAACTCCAGAAATTATTCATGTTATTTGTTTTTTAGATGAATGCAAACATAATTAAAATGAATGCGGGAAAAGAGTTAATCTTTATAATAAATGTTACGTATTTTTGCCGGGTGAAACACAGCCAAGCGTTTCTTCTTCTTGGAAGCAATATCGGGGACAGAGAAAAGTTTCTTTCCGAGGCTATTTCATTGATTGAAAAGAAACTAGGCACGATTGTTTCAAAATCATCCCTCTATAATACAAAAGCATGGGGAGCCCGATCCGAAAGGAGATCAATACAAAGCGACTTCCTGAATCAGGCCATTTGTCTTAAAACATCGCTTCCTTCAGAAAAACTGCTGAAAGAAATCCTTTTGATCGAAACGAAAATGGGCAGAACCCGAAAAAAGAAATGGGAATCCAGGACGATCGATATTGACATCCTCTTTTTTAATACAGAAATAATTAATACGCCTGAACTGACCGTTCCTCATCCATTCCTACATAAAAGAAGATTTGCGCTTGTTCCTTTAAATGAAATTTGCGGCGGTTTTGTACATCCGCAATTAAGAAAAACAATAAAAATTCTTCTAAAGGAATGTGATGACAAACTGGATGTAAGCATGGTAATTAAATAAATCCCGATTTTCTTCATTTTTATTCATTTTTCGTTGTTAACAGCGTATTAATAAAAAAAATTGGACTTTTAGAAATTTAATTACTTTTGCTTAATTCAGTAACCAAACAATCCCCTGATACCAAACAATTAATTCATTTAATATGAAAAAACAATTCCAAAATGTTGCTTTATCAATCCTTGCAGTTGCGGGACTCGCTTCCTGTGCTGGCTTGGGTTCAATGATGAAGAAATACGACAAGATGGTAAAGTATGAAGTTAAACCCAATCCTCTTGAAATGCATGGAGATACTGTGGTTGTAACTGTTAGCGGAAAGTATGATCCTAAATATTTCGCAAAAAAAGTTGAACTCACCATCACTCCTACGCTCAAGTATAATGGAGGTGAAAAGGCACTTAAACCCGTAACGGTGAAAGGCGAAAAAGTAACAGAAGGAAGCGGTTCTACCATCGTTTTTAAAGAAGGCGGTAGTTTTTCATATACCGACAAAACAGCCTATATCCCTGAAATGAAGAATTGCGACCTCGTCTTAAAAATAAAAGGAAAACAAAAGTCAAAAGAAAAAGATTTTCCTGAGAAAAAAATTGGCGACGGAACAATCATTACTCCTCTTCTTGTAAAGAATGATGAAAAACCCTTACTGGGAAAAGATAATTTCCAGAAATCATATCCGGTAACGCAGGAAACACAGATCTTCTTTTTGGTAAATCAATCCGACATCCGTTCATCTGAAATAAAAGGAGAAAACATGGCTGCCACGCAGAAATTCATTGAGGAAAAGCGTGTTGCAAAAAGGTTTGTTTTCAAAAGCGCAAGCATTTCTGCCTATGCATCTCCGGATGGAGAACTTTCCCTTAATGCAAACCTGGCAGAAAACCGCGCAAAAGTAACTGCAAAATATTATTCTACAATTGCAAAAAGCAAAGCAAAAGATAAAAACCAGATGATTGTCGGAGGTGAAGTTGAAACTTTCTGGGCTACTAAGACCACTGCTGAAGACTGGGATGGCTTCAAAACACTGATGCAGCAATCCAGCCTGAAAGACAAGGAACTCATCCTCCGTGTTCTTGAAATGTATCCGGATGGCGATAAGCGTGAGAAAGAAATCAAAAACCTTTCTGCAACCTATAAAGAAGTGGCTGAAACCATTCTTCCAAAACTGCGCAGAAGCGTTACCACCTGGAATTGCGAGCAATTGAGCCGTCCGGATGACGAGATCTCAAAACTGGCGGCAACTTATCCTGACAGCTTAGCCAACGAAGAAATTCTTTATGCCGCCACTCTTACTACTGATATCAATACAAAACTTGGAATTTATAAAAATGCCGATCGTTTGTATGGTACCGACTGGAGATGTTCCAACAACGTTGGCTTCTGCAACATCCTGCTTAACAAGCCGTCTGATGCTCAGGCAGCAATTGATAAAGCAAAAGGATTGAACGGAACAGCGCCTGAAGTAATGAATAATGCAGGCATCCTGGTTCGCTGGAGCGGAGACAGAAAAGCAGCTATGGAATTCTATAACAAAGCCGGATCGTCAGCTGAAGTGAATCATAACAAAGGCATTGTAAATATCCGGGATGGAAAATACTCAGATGCGATTACTAACTTCGGCGCAGAAAACTCTTTCAACTCAGCGCTTGCGAAAGTTCTTGCCGGAAACGGCGACGGAGCCATGTCAACGCTGGATGCCAGCCCTGAAAAAGAAGATGCCCTTTCCTATTACCTGAAAGCAATTGTAGGCGCACGCAAAGGTGCTGCAGATCTGCTGATCAATAATCTGAAAATTGCAATCAATAAAGATGCGTCTTTCAAGAGCAAAGCGAAAGAAGACCTGGAATTCTTTAAGTTCCGCGACAACGCTGACTTTAAAGCCCTTGTCGGATAATTTTTGTTCTCTTTTAAAAAAGCCTTCTGCAAAAAACAGAGGGCTTTTTTATTTGTCTTAATGCAACAAAGTAGTACTTTTGCACATATTAATGAGTACCCCTTGAAAACAAATTTTCGTTTATTATTTTTCTCTTCCTTTATTTTTCTTCTTTGTATTAATTCGTTTTCCAAAAATCATACTTTCAAAAACGATTCAACGGAGAAAAAATATTTTCTGGACATGAAAGGGAGAGTGCTGCTGGGGAAAAGACCTCTGCCTCAAGCCTGGATAAAAATATATTCCGATTCTTCTTCCACCTTAGTGCAGAAAGTACAAGCCGACAACGAAGGATATGTAGCATTTCAAATTCCTATTTCTAAATTTTATACCCTGAAGATCTCCAAACCGGGCTTTGTAACTAAAGTAGTCACCATTGACGCAAACATGCCCAAGTCGTCACAGAACGGAGATTACTTTTTTGAATTTTCTACCGACTTATTTGAATCCATCGAAGGACTGGACGTTGCTTTACTCCGGCAACCTGTAGCAAAAATATTCTTCAATACATTCACTAAAAAATTTGATTACGATTTCAACTATACCGCTAAGATCAATAATGAGCTGAAAGAGTTGTACTCAAATTATAAGCTTCAAAAAAAGAAAGGAAAAATACAGGAACCGAATACTTCTGTTTCTGAGAGTGAAAACACACAGGAGATTCAGCCTGAAAAAGTAAAAGCAACGGAAGAGCCAATTGCAAACGGGCCCAAGACAACCTACTCTGTTGAAATTATTTCCTCTGCGGAACAGTTACAAAAAAACGATCCGCAATTCAAAGGGATCATCAATGTTAACGAATACCAGGAAGACAATTTATATAAATATTACATTGGAAATTACCCGACACAAAAAGGGGCAGAAAAAATGAAAGACAATATATCGGGTTACTTTCCTAAGGCAACTATTATTTCATTCATCGATGGAAAAAAAGTAATTACAGAATCGGTTACGGCTCCTCCGGAAAAATAATCAGGTTTCTGTTCTGAAAAACTCCCAAAGAACAACGCCCGCACTTACTGCAATATTTAAAGAATGCTTGGTGCCTCCTTGTGGGATTTCGATGCAACCGTCACACTGATCCATAATATCCTGATGAACCCCGTTCACTTCATGGCCGAATACCAGAGCTAAATTTTGGTTTTGAGTCTTGAGATGTGAGATTTGATTCAGAAGAATTCTCCCCTCGGCCTGTTCAACCGCAAAAATTTTGTATCCGGATCTCTTCAGCTCTTCAACGGCTTCCCTCGTCGTTGCAAATCTTTTCCACGCAACTGTTTCATGCGAACCGAGTGCTGTTTTCAATATCTCCTTATGCGGAGGATAGCAGGTTATTCCGCATAAATAAATCGCTTCCACCGGAAATGCGTCGCAGGTGCGAAAAACCGAGCCTACATTATAAGCGCTTCGCACATTATCAAGGACAACAATAACCGGAAGTTTTTTTAAATTCCTGAATTCATCCGGAGATATCCTTCCCAGTTCCTGGTTTGTTAACTTCTTCATTAATAAAATAAGATGCTAATATACAAATGGTACACATAAAACCAATCCTGCAAATAATCCCAATAAAGTTATTAAAGATGTTAATTAGTATCCTTCGTATCATTAGCATACATTAGTATATTAGCATTTTACGAGAGAATTAAATGTCCTCTATCTATAAACACCGCCCGGCAAAAAACGGAAGCAAAGACGGCGAAGAAACCCCGCTGATGCAGCAATACAACAGCATTAAGGGTAAATATCCTGATGCCATTCTCTTATTCCGTATCGGTGATTTTTATGAAACATTCGGCGAAGATGCTATCCAAACTTCTTCAGCGCTGGGAATCACACTTACCAAAAGAAGAAACGGCGCCGCTACGGATGTCGAACTGGCCGGGTTTCCTCATCATGCCCTGGATAATTATTTGCATAAACTGGTCCGTGCAGGCCACCGTGTTGCCATTTGTGATCAACTGGAAGATCCTAAACTTGCAAAAAAAATTGTTAAACGAGGAATCACGGAACTGGTAACACCCGGCGTTACGTACAACGATAAATTACTTGAGCACAAGTCAAATAATTTTCTTTCCGCCGTCCATTTTAACGGCAAGATGGCCGGCGTTGCGTTCCTGGATGTTTCAACCGGTGAATTTTTAGCCGCACAGGGAACGCTTGACTATGTTGAAAAACTTTTACAGAGCTTCAAACCCAATGAAGTGTTATTTCAGAAAAACAGCAAAAAGATCTTTCTGGAAAACTTTGGTGAGAAATATTACCTCTACGGTCTTGATGATTGGGTTTTTACACCCGATTTTACATCTGAACTGTTGTTAAAACATTTCGGAACTGCTTCACTTAAAGGATTTGGAATTGAAAGCCTGGATCTTGGAATCGTGGCTGCCGGTGCCGCCCTTCATTACCTGGCAGCCACCCAGCACGACCGCGTGCAGCATATTTCTTCCGTTTCACGGATAGAAGAAGAGCATTACGTATGGCTGGATAAATTTACCGTTCGCAACCTTGAACTCTTTGGATCGGTCAATGAAAAGGCAAAAGCGCTTATCGATGTACTGGACGAAACGGTTTCACCCATGGGCGCCCGCCTGATGAAACGCTGGCTCGCCATGCCGTTGAAAGAACAACAGCCCATAGAAGATCGGCTGAACTGTGTTGATCTCTTTCTGAAAAATCCTGAGTTCGCAGAAAAAATATCCCAGGAGATCTACACCATCGGCGACCTGGAACGGCTGATCTCAAAAGTGGCAACCGGAAAAATTTCTCCCCGGGAAATGGCGCACCTGAAAAAAGCATTGGCCGCGGTTGAACAGATCAAAATAAAATGCGATGCTTCTCCTGATCCGGGAAAAAATGAGAATGCAGGAATAAAAAAGATCGGGGAACAACTGAATCCCTGCCTGCTTATTCGCGAACGGATCGAAAAAGAGATCGCCCCTGACCCGCCGTTCCAGATCGGGCGAGGAAAAGTGATCGGCGATGGAATCAATGCTGAACTAGATGAACTGCGCAAAATAATGTCATCCGGAAAAAGTTATTTGCTGGAGATCCAGCAGCGGGAAAGCGAACGCACCGGGATCGGGTCATTGAAAGTTTCCTTCAATAATATCTTTGGCTATTATCTTGAAGTCACCAATACCCATAAGAACAAAGTCCCGGCCGACTGGATCCGGAAACAAACCCTGAGCAATTGTGAACGTTATATTACCGAAGAACTAAAACAATACGAAGAAAAGATTCTTGGCGCTGAGGAAAAGATCCTTTCGCTCGAAACAAAACTGTTCAATAACCTCGTGCTGGCAGTGGCCGATTATATCCCGCCCATTCAGCTGAACGCTGTGCTGATCGCACGGCTCGACTGCCTGATCTCGTTTGCACAGATCGCCCAGAAAAATAATTATGTACGTCCGCACATCAATGATTCCAGGATCATTGATATCCAATCGGGCCGTCACCCGGTGATCGAACGCATGCTTCCAGCAGGAGAAGAATACATTGCCAATGATATTTACCTGGATCCGGACCAGCAGCAGGAACTAATCATTACCGGCCCCAACATGTCTGGAAAATCCGCCCTGCTCCGCCAGACCGCGCTCATTTCTATTATGGCCCAGATGGGAAGCTTTGTTCCGGCCCAGCATGCATCCATTGGCCTGGTTGACAAAATATTCACACGTGTAGGCGCTTCCGATAACCTTTCACAGGGCGAATCTACGTTCATGGTGGAGATGAATGAAACGGCCAGCATCCTCAACAATCTTTCTGACCGATGCCTGATCCTTTTGGATGAAATTGGAAGAGGAACAAGCACCTATGACGGGATTTCAATTGCCTGGGCAATTGCTGAATTCCTGCATCACCACCCCACCCGCCCTAAAGTTTTGTTTGCTACGCACTACCATGAGCTGAATGAAATGGAAAAAACAATGCCGCGTATTAAAAATTTTCATGTAACCGTTAAAGAAGCAGGAAACAAAGTCATCTTCCTGCGAAAATTAATTCCGGGCGGAACAGAACACAGCTTCGGCATTCATGTAGCAAAAATGGCGGGGGTGCCGAAAAAGGTGGTAGAACGGGCGAATGATATTCTTAAGAAGCTGGAAGGGACACGGGGAGAAAATTCCGAAGCCAAAAGTCAAAAGTCAAAAGATAATGCCGGGTCACCGGATATGCAATTAAGTTTTTTCCAATTAAATGATCCCGTGTTGGAACAAATACGAGATGAAATATCTAAAACCGACATAAATACTTTAACCCCTGTTGAAGCATTGATGAAACTGAATGAGATCAAAAAACTGATCGGAGGAAAGTGAAATCATCGAACAACGAATTGATACGAACTTACGAAAGAAAAAGATCCGTTTTCTTATTCCTTTTCTTCCTGTATATACTATCATTAAACGTCAGTTGTCAGAACAACATTACTACAACTATGAATAAAGAAAAAAATATTTCCGGCAATCCATATTATTCCCGGACCGTTACAACGGCTTTAAAAGTTTCAGATGAAGAATGGAAAAATATTCTTTCCGATAGTGTTTACCAGGTTGCCCGAAACAAAGAAACCGAATATGCTTTTTCCGGAAAATACTGGAACTTTGAAGGAACCGGAACCTATTACTGCGCGGTTTGCGGCAATGCGCTCTTTCGATCCGACTCAAAGTTTGCCAGCAGCTGCGGATGGCCCAGCTTTTTTGAATCTATACGGAAGAACAGCACCGTGAATGTTGAAGACCGTTCGCACGGAATGACCCGCACCGAAGTTTTATGCGGAAGATGCGGAAGCCACCTCGGACATATCTTTGACGATGGACCTCCTCCTACCGGCAAAAGATACTGCATGAATTCGATCGTGCTGGATTTTGAACCCGATAAAAAATAAAGATCACCTCAATTCGAAATTCTTTCCGAGGTATACCCTGCGTACTTGTTCGTCATCAGCTAATTCCTGAGAGGTACCGGCTTTGAGTATTTTTCCCTCAAACAAAAGATACGCCCGGTCAGTGATGGTGAGGGTTTCGTGAACGTTATGGTCAGTTATAAGTATACCAATATTTTTTTCCTTCAGTTTTTTCACAATATTCTGGATATCTTCAACAGCAATCGGATCAATTCCTGCAAAAGGTTCGTCCAAAAGAATAAAGCTGGGTGAAGTCGCGAGGCAGCGGGCAATCTCCGTTCTTCTCCTCTCACCGCCGGATAAGAGATCTCCATTGCTCTTGCGGATTTTTGTCAGGCCGAATTCTTCAATTAGACTTTCGGTTCTGTCTCTTTGTTCCTGTTTGCTCAATTTGGTCATTTCCAGCACTGCCCTGATATTGTTCTCAACGCTCATCTTGCGGAATACACTCGCTTCCTGCGGAAGGTACCCGATCCCCAGCTGGGCACGCTTGTACATAGGTTCTGTGGTAATATCCTTTTCATTCAAAAATATTTTCCCTTCATTGGGTTTAATCAAACCAACCATCATATAGAACGTCGTTGTTTTGCCTGCGCCGTTTGGGCCAAGCAACCCGACAATCTCTCCCTGCTTCACTTCAACCGAAACGTTGTTGACGACGGCACGGCTTTTATAACGCTTGATCAGATTTTCTGTCTTTAAAATCATGCTGCAAAGTTAAAAGGTTACTTGTAAGCTCCACATTATTCCAAACCCCGGCACATGCTTCCCGCCGCTTCTTAAGGCATACGCCGCTTTATACGCTTTATCCGTATAGGATAATCTCCAGACCGCGTCAATGCGGAAGACCTTGAATATATTTTCTATTCCCGCGCTTGCTTCGTAATAAGGTTTATTGTTCAATGATGTCAGCGTTCCGGGGAAAATCAAAACATTCTGGTTCTTCTGTGATATATTTCCAATGATCCCCTTTCCGGTAACCACCTCTCTCCATTTTAATTTTCTCATAAGGGGAATATGATTCAGGAAAAATCCATCGAAGTGATGAAACACCTGAACCGTAAGATACTGATCACTTCCGAATTCATAATAATTCATCATGTTGAATGCATACGGATCATAGATCACGGTTTCATTTCCTCCATGGAGTTCAAGAAGCGGATAAGGAACGGTACCGAAAACTTTTCCCGCTTCTATTATATAATCCGTATAACCGATCAGCGGCATGATCCGGATACGGTCGTTGACATTCAACGCAACTTTGTGATATTCATAATCACTCCTCAACACACCCTTCATTCCGTAGGTATACAGGAGGGTGAGAATCGGAGCATGTGTTCCAGTGCTGGTACGGGCGAAAGTATATTCAATGTATTTTTCATTGTAGGCGAAACGGATCCTTGCTTTTACTTCCGAGGCAATAATATTGTTCAGCGACATCGTGTCATTTGCCCCGTTCACATAATCATATCGCTGAACTCCTTTCGGGGTCATGATTCTGTTCACAAGCGATACCTGCATGTTCAATCCGTTGAATGGTTCGTACTCATAAATGGCTCTGTACTGCTGAACCATTGTCATGTTGTTCAGCGGGGTTCTCCTGAAAGCGGTGGAAAGTATATTATCACTTGTAAACGCATTGGAACTCTGACCTAATACCTCAAGGTCATTTTTGTAATTAAGATAAATAATCTGCCTGGGCTTTTTGGTTATGAAAGACTTAAACTCCCCGTAACATTTATAGGTCTCGTCCTTTGTGCCGTAAGCCACATATCCGTTGATCTCTCTCTTCTTGCTGAATTTATCTGACGTCCGGCCTCCTGCCCTGAACCTGTATCCTTCGATGGCATTATTGCTTAACGTTTTATAATAAGGGCCGAATTCCAATTGTCCAACCTGCTTGTATCCGGTTACAAAAATGTAAGCCCATTGATACCACGTCCTATAGATCGGCAGCGATTTAACGGTATCCACTATATGATAGATCAGTTTTTCATTACGTGATAAAGTATCGTGCCGGTTAGCAACCCAAAATGCATCACTCTTATTCGTTGCACTATCCTGAACTATCAAGTTATCATTCCGGTTAAAGAAATTCTCCGACCGCGGATCGTTAATGATGATGTCTTTATAGGAAGTAGTTTTTCTCCCGTAAAAACCTATCTGGCGCGATTTCTTACGGTTATCATCATACTTGAAATCGATGACCAGCCGGTCCCGATTAATCATCCAGGCCGTATCTTTTCCCACTGAATCTGCAACCGGAATATATTCCTGAACCACATTAAGTGCTTTTACAAAGTTCAGGTTTACATCTTCCGGAACGGTCATCTCAAGCCGTTTGACTGCAAACGAAGTGTCCGCTATAAACATATTTCCGGAAAAACAAAACTCCTGCTTTCTTCTGGGTTTGAACTGAAGCTGGTAGCACCGGGTATTGCCTATGAACATACTGTCAATAAGATAAAATTTATAATAGTTCAAAGCGTAATCCGAAATAGGGCTTGGGAACTGTTTTCCGAAAACAAGAATGTTATTGTCATAGATATTCACCTTCTGGTACATTTCACCCATGAACTGAGAAATACTTTTATCATGCATACCGGATACTTTACTCGCCTTGATAATTTCTTTCTTGAATTTAGGGTCACGCCTGAAGTAATAATGCGACAAAGCTTCTGAAAGAAGTAAAGGCAGGTAAGGTTTTTCCGTAACGCTGGTACTGTCAATGTAATCAAAAACAAATTTTATGGGTTTCATCAATTTATTATCCCTTACAGACGGAGGGATATTATTCATGTCAAACTCGATCTTATTGTACACTTCATATTCATAGGCTTTGAGCTTATCTTTATTGTTCATGTCTTTATGTGCAATTACTTTCCGGAGGATACGGTGAGCCGGATTCTCTCCGGGAAGAATAGTTACTTCTCCAAGCGTCAATTGATCGGTTTCAAGATAAATATTGATGACCTGGGAAACATTTCTTTTAATTTTTTGCTTTTTTGTTTTGTAACCAACATAAGAAATCTCTATTGTATCAGAAGGAGGCGCGGAAGTGTGGAGGGAATAATTTCCATCCACATCGGTGGTTGTAAAAGGCTTGCCTCCTTTGTATTTAATATTTACGAACGGAAGCGGTTCGCGCGAAATTGCATCATACACTATTCCTTTGATATTGGTTTCCTGCGCTTTAACCAAGCCAGTGGAAAACTGCAAGCAAAAGATCACCAGAAATAAGAAGGGATAAGTATATTTTTTAAACATAGGGGTCGGTCAATCAAAAATCATTCAACTCTTTGATTTGTTTTCAGCATACCTTGATACAAAGATGCTTGCTTCAAATAATATATACAAAGGCAGAGAAACAATGACCAAAGTAGGGATATCCGAAGTTGGAGTAATAATGGCCGCAACGATCAGGATCACTACTATAGCATGTTTCCTGTATTTGCGCATAAAGGCAGGCCCGATCAATCCGATCTTCGTCAGGAAATATATGATGATCGGAAGTTCGAACACAATTCCGATAACGAACGTAAGGATCGTAACTGTAGAGATATAGGATTCCATGGAAATGGTATTCCTCACCATAGGAGACACCTGGTAGTTGCCGAGAAAAT
>JAHEYJ010000081.1:6005-14386 GCA_023251675.1 Bacteroidota bacterium | reverse complement strand
CTGTCATCTATGTGAACGGAGAAGTAGTAAACGATGTGAACGGCAGTATTCATAATAAAGGAGATATCTATCTTACCCACTATTGGACGAATAAAGATGCCGCAGGCTGCCTCGACCCAACTACCGGCACAGTGTGGTTATATGGTAATGCGCAGATCATCAAAGGAACTCAGCCTACAAAATTCAACAACCTGAATTGCGAGAACGGCGGAACAAAAACGCTGAACATCAACACCTATGTTGGTGGAACATCGGGCGTGCTGAAACTAAAGACGAGCCCGTTCATTCTTAGTTCCAAAACTTTATTCATGACGAATCCATCGAACGGTGGAATCACACGCACCACCGGATATATTGTTTCTGAAACAACACCAGTTGCCGGCTACGGAATCGTTCAATGGGATCTTGGGAACTCTACAGGAAATTACATTTATCCATTCGGCACAGCCGGTGGAAGCTATATCCCTTTTAACTGCAATATTACCGCTGCCGGAGTTCAGAGTACTGCAGGGAATATGGCAGTGTCAACGTATCCTACAAGTGTTATAACAAGTCCCAATAACCTGCCTTTACCGACCGGTGTTACAAACCTGAATGATGCCAGCAGCAATAATGCATCGCTTGTTTGCCTCGACCGTTTTTGGGTCACTCAGCCAAATAATTATACTACCGCTCCTACGGCAAGCGTGTCATTTACTTACCAGGATGCAGAATGGAATACTACCGGCGGAAGCACCAATACAATTGTAGAAGACAGTTTGAAAGCCTGGAGATGGAATACAACATCATCACAATGGATAAATCCTTCAACCGGAACTGACAATACCTCTTTGAATACAGTTGCCGTCCCTTCTGTAAATGCATTTTCAATCTGGACATTAAAAGGAAAAGCTCCTTGTTCAGTTTCTGCTTCCTTGACTGCATCACTCACAACAGTCACTCTTGGCGGCAGCGTTAGTTTAACGGCAGGCGGCGGTGGAACCTATCTGTGGAATACGGGAGCAACCACGTCTTCAATAAATGTAGTACCGTCAGCTTCAACATTATATTGTGTTACAGTTACCAATCCAAACGGAGGATGTACGGATAGCGCCTGTGTTGACGTTAAAGTAGAACTTCCCTGTGGAGAATTTTGGCTGCCCAATGCATTTTCTCCAAATAGTGACAATAAAAACGAATATTTCAAACCCAGAAGTATTTGCATTAAAACTATTGATTTCAGAATTTATAATCGCTGGGGTAACCTCGTTTACGCATCATTAAGTCCTACGGACATTGGATGGGATGGATCTGTACCCGGCAAAGGGAAAGATGGAAACGAAGGAGTTTATGCCTATGAAATAAAAGCTACGCTTAATGACGGAACGTTAATTGACCAAAAAGGGACTGTTACATTGTTGAAGTAGCAGAATCAAATTTTTCATCCACAATCAGTATCTTTTTAACAAAACTTTTCCAGCATTTATTCGTTTGAATTGTAAGTTTGTCATGTTTATTGATGGAGTATGGAATTGTTTATGAATACCTGTCTTATTAAAAAATCCTCCCGGAGTACAAGGAACAAAAATGTATAGATCTGAATACGATATTTTGTTAGAGAAACTGGATGAATTCATCCGCAAGTATTACAAAAACCAGTTGATACGCGGGTTTCTTTATTCCACAGGCATTGTTCTGGCTTTTTACCTTGCCGTAACTATTCTGGAATATTACGGACAGTTCAGCACAACCGTTCGGACAATTCTGTTTTACCTGTTTATCTTGATAAATGGATATTTGTTTGCACAGCTGATCGTGATTCCCATTCTGAAATTGTATAAGATGGGAAAGGTCCTTTCAAAAGAAGAAGCATCTGAAATCATCGGGAAACATTTTACAAATGTTCAGGACAAACTTCTGAATGTTCTTCAGCTGCAGCGTTTTCAATCTACGCTTCTGGTGGAAGCAAGCATTAATCAGAAGATCAAAGAACTCAGGCCGGTTCCGTTTGCCGCTGCAATTGATTTTAACCAGAACAGGAAGTATGTCAAGTATGCCGCTCTTCCGCTTTTACTCCTTCTTCTGATTGTTTTTTTGGCACCGGGAATTATTAAGGACAGCACCAGGCGTCTGATCGACCATGGTACCTACTATGAAAAACAGGCTCCATTTCAGTTCATCATTCAGAACAGGGAATTGAAAACTCCTCAACAGGAAGATTTCCTGCTTACCGTGAAAATGGACGGCAAAGAAATTCCTGATGAAGTATTTGTGAACCTTTCAGGAAGCGAATACAAACTGACAAAAGAGGGTAAAACCGGGTTCAGTTTTCTTTTCAAGAATGTTCAGAAAAACATTCCTTTTCATTTTGTTGCAGATGGATTCTCTTCACGCGATTATGAACTGGTTGCTTTGCCAAAACCGATTTTACTTGATTTCTCTTTGGCGCTGCAGTATCCAAAATACATCGGGAAAAAAGACGAGATCCTCAATAACACCGGCGACCTGATGATCCCTGTCGGAACAAAAGTTGTATGGAATTTCAATACGCAGAATGCAAAGCAGATGAAACTTGGCTTTTGGGCTTCTTCTCCTTCAGAGCGGGATACGGCATTTATTGTTTCTCCTGTTGCGGAAAATAAATTTACTGCTTCTCAGGTTTTCCTGAAAGATAAAACCTATTCTATTTCTACTTCAAACGAATTTCTTCAAAACAGGGATTCGGTTTCGTACACAGTGAATGTAGTCCCGGATGTTTTTCCTTCCATTGCGGTGGAGGAAAAAAAGGACTCCATTTCCCTGAAACAGTTTTATTATGCAGGTAACATTAAAGATGATTATGGGTTCAGCAAACTCACCTTTAATTATAAATTTCTTACTAAAAATGATTCCGCCGGCAATTCGAAAATTACTACCCGTAACCTGCTGTCCGTTGTAATTCCCATAGCGAAAAACGTTACCACACAATCCTTCTATCACTACTGGGACATGACCAGCCTGAACATTTCACCCGGAGATGAGATCGAATATTATTTCGAGGTATGGGATAACGATGGTGTGAACGGAAGCAAATCCGCCAAATCTCAATCCATGATTTACCGGGCGCCGTCTCTTGGTGAAATTGCCAAGAATACGGAAAAGAATAATTCGGAGATCAAAAAAGAAATGGAACAAAGCATCAAGCAGGCGCAAGGGCTGCAGAAAGAAATGCAGGACTTATACAAGAAAATATTAGAGAAAAAAAATCTTTCCTGGGAAGAAAAGAAAAAGCTCGAAGATCTTTTGAAACAACAGAAAGAGCTTGAAGAAAAAATAAATGATATTAAGAAAGAGAACCAGCAAAATAATCAACAGCAATCTGAATTTCAAAAGCAAAGCAATGAAATTATGGAAAAACAAAAACAGCTGGAAAAGCTGATGGAAAGCGTGATGACCGATGAAATGAAAAAAATGTTTGAGGAAATGCAGAAGCTGATGGAGAAGATGGATAAGAATAAAATTCAGGAAATGTTGGAAAAGATGCAGCTTTCAAATAAAGATATTGAAAAAGAACTTGACCGGAATCTGGAAATATTCAAAAAAATGGAATTTGAGCAGAAGCTTGAAAAAACACTCGATAAGCTTAATGAACTTTCAAAAAAGCAGGATGATCTTGGAGACAAATCCTTGGATAAAAAATTAGATGAAAAGGAATTGAAAACACAACAAGATTCTCTAAGCAAACAGTTTGATGAAATTAAAAAGGATATGCAGGATCTGGAAAAGAAAAACAGTGAACTAGAGAGTCCTGAAAATATGCCTGATACCAAGCAGAAACAGGAGGACATTTCTCAGGAGCAAAAGAATGCAAGTCAGCAATTGAGCAGCAGCAAAAAGAAAAGCGCTTCTCAATCCCAGAAGAATGCTTCACAGAAAATGAACCAGATGGCACAGCAGATGCAGGAAATGATGAGCCAGGCAGAATCACAGCAACAGGAGGAGGATGAAAGAGCGCTGCGCGATATACTCAATAATCTCATTCAGCTTTCGTTTGATCAGGAGGATCTGATGAAAGAGGTGGAACAAACTAAACCTGATAATCCGCAATATGTCAAACTTTCTCAGCAGCAGAAAAAGCTGCAAGATGATTCTAAAATGATAGAAGACAGCTTGCTTGCTCTGAGTAAACGCCAGCCCATGATTGCTTCCGAAGTGAACAAAGAAATTTCAGCCATCAATTCAAATATGGAGAAATCAATTGAAGAGATGGGAAAGCGGGAAAGCCGGTTCACACCGGATATTTCCTCGCGCCAGCAATTTTCCATGACATCCATTAACAACCTGGCGCTTATGCTTAACGAATCGCTTGATCAAATGCAGAACAACTGTAAAAGCAGCGGGTCTTGTACCAAGCCGGGTACGTGCAAAAAACCGGGACACGGACAAAAACCGGCTTCTGGCAGCATGAGCAAGATGCAGGAGCAATTGAAGAAACAGATGGAAGCGCTTAAGAAATCAATGGAGCAAGGAAAGCAGCAGGGAGGCACACAAGGAAATAGTAACTGGAGCCAGGAACTTGTAAAAATAGCCGCTCAGCAGGAAGCATTAAAACAAATGATGATACAGATGCAGAAAGAAGGCGGCATGAACCCAGGTGATATGAAGAACATGCTCAAGATGATGGAAGAATCTCAAAAAGATGTTGTGAACCGCCAGTTAAATGAAGAAACCATTAAGAGACAAAATCAGATTTTAGAAAAACTCCTCGATTATGAAAAGGCAGAAAAGGAGCGTGAAACAGAGAAAAAAAGACAGGCAGAACAGTCAAAAGACGATTACAAACGTAACCTTTCACAGTTTATGGAGTATAAAATCAAAAAAGAGAAAGAAACGGAGTTATTGAAAACTGTTCCACCTTCTTTCAATAATTTTTATAAGAACAAAGTATCAGAATATTTTAATAATATCGCAAACGAATAGAAATGGTCTTGGCTGAAAATCAAAAACTCCTGATCCCTTCAAAATCCGAAAACATCGTTCTGGTTGAAAAACTGGTGGATGATGTTTGCGACCTTTTTGATATTAAAGATGATATATACGGGCATCTTTTAGTTGCTCTTACAGAGGCGGTGAATAATGCGTTGCAGCATGGCAACAAATCGGACCCCGGAAAAAATATTGAGATCACCTTTAAAGTGAAGAATGAAGCTTTGTTTTTTACAATTAAAGATGAAGGGTTTGGTTTTAATTTTAATAATCTTCCTGATCCAACGGATCCTGCAAATATTGAAAAACCAACCGGGCGTGGCATCTTTCTCATGAAGCACCTTGCAGATAAAGTTGCTTTTGAAGATAAAGGGTCAAAAGTCATCCTGGAATTCTATCTGAATAAGTAAATTCGCACTTACAAATTTTTTCTGAAGGACTGGTTTTCAGGAATATTCTCTTTCTTTTATTTGCTAACTTTACCACGAAACAAATTGACTATTAAAATAATCATCTATTAAGTATGTTCGGAATTGGCGGATCAGAGATATTTTTCATTCTCTTTATTATAGTATTGTTCTTTGGTTCAAAGAAGATACCGGAACTTGCACGCGGCCTCGGAAAAGGATTGCGCGAGATGAAAGAAGCCGCTAATGGATTAGAACGGGAGATAACCAAAGAAATGAAAGACCTTAAAGAGAAAACCGACATTAAAAACTTAATTGATAAAGAATAATCTCAAGTAATCTAATCCGGCGGCACAAATAAAAAAGGCACTCTAAGCCCCGATAGCTATTGGGACTGGGCGCCTTCTCTTTTTACAAAAAATAATTACTCTATCGTTTTCTTTCTTCTGTCAAAATCAATTACGATTGGAGTTGCAATGCAAATGGAAGAATAGGTCCCGATGACAATACCGATCAAGAGCGCAAACGCAAAGGACCGGATCACTTCACCTCCAAAGAAAAATATGGCCACCAACACGAAGAAAGTGATAAGCGATGTGATCATGGTTCGGCTCAACGTAGTGTTCAGCGCGTAGTTGATGATACGGTTCTTTTCTTCACCGGGAATAAGCGCTGCTTTTCCTTTATCAGCAAGGTATTCGCGGATCCGGTCAAATACCACCACGGTATCAGTCATAGAGTAACCCATTACCGTAAGGATTGCTGCAATGAAATCCTGGTTGATCTCCAGTGTAAACGGAAGAACTCCGTCAAATATGGCGTAGCAGGAAAGCACCACTAACACGTCATGGAAAAGTGCAACAGTGGCACCTAGTCCGTATTGCCAGCCTTTAAACCGCACTAAGATGTAAATAAACATAAGTGCACAGGAAAACAAAATTGTCCACACGGCATTATTGCGCAAGTCACGCGAAATAGTTTCACCTACTTTCTGCGATTGGATAATGTCGTATTTGTTTCCTAATAAATTCAGTGATTCTTTCAGTTTTTGTTTTACTGTTTCTTCAGCATTGCTGCTGGTATCATCGATCATATAGGCCGTAGTGATACGTACGGTGTTATTTCCGCCAAATGTTTTCACCTGTTCACCCGTTTTGGTACCGATGGTTTTCCGGATGGCGTTTCCAACAGCTTCTGTCACTACAGGATTTTCAAATCGCACCACATAGCTTCTTCCTCCTTTGAAATCCACCCCCATGGTGAAGCCTCCGTGTTTGAAAAAGAAAATAGCACCTGTGATAATGATGAGGGAAGAGAAGATATAGTAGAACTTTCTTTTCTTGACAAAGTCAATGTTCACATGCTTGAATGCGTTTGCGGTGACCGGGATGGAAAATGAAATATCCATTTTTCTGCCAAGCAATGTTTCAAAAACAAGGCGTGAAATGAATATAGCGCTGAAGAGGGAACAAAGTATACCAATGATCAATGTTGTAGCAAAACCTTGTACGGGCCCTGATCCATACGCATAAAGAATGATCCCGAGCAGAAGGGTGGTCACATTCGAGTCAAGGATGGATGACATGGCATGTTTATACCCGTCAGCAATGGCAAGCTGCAGGCCTTTCCCGGCACGGAGTTCTTCGCGGATCCGCTCAAAAATCAGAACGTTGGCATCCACGGAAATAGCCACTACGAGAACAATACCTGCAATACCGGGCAGTGTGAGTACCGCTCCAAGTGAAGCAAGAACGCCAATGATAAAAAACGTGTTGATGAGGAGAACAATGTCGGCAACCATTCCGCCTTTTCCATAGTATACGGCCATAAAAATAAACACAAGGATCAATGCGATGGCGAATGATTTAAATCCGGCGTTGATGGATTCAGCTCCGAGCGTAGGCCCGACAACCGTTTCTTCCACGATGTGCGCAGGTGCGGGCATTTTTCCGGCTTTAAGAATATTCACCAGGTCATCTGCCTCACGAGTTGTGAAATCGCCGGTGATTTGAGAGCTTCCTCCTGAAATCTTTCCCTGAACAGTAGGGTAGGAATAAACATAATCATCCAGCACGATGGCGATGCTTTTACCAATGTTATCTCCTGTTAAAGCAGCCCAAGTCTGCGAGGCTTCATCGGTCATTGTCATGGAAATATGGGGGCGGCCTCCGCCTTTTTGGTCATAATCTTTACGGGCATCCGTCATGATATCGCCAAATAGTGCTGGTTTTTTATCCCTGCGGGTTACTTTGAGAGCGACTAACTGGGTAACGGATTCAGCACCTTTAACAGGTTTGAATGTCCAAGCGAACCGTACATTATCAGGCAGTACCCGCTTGATTTTTTCATTCTCAAGATAGGACATCACCTTAGCAGTGTCTTTTACCAGTGAGCGGCCAACTACAGGACCGGGTACAGCGGCTCCTTTTTGGTCAATAAATGGCTGAAGCAAAAAGAACAGAGGATGTTCCCTCTTGGCTTTGGCCATAGCGGAAGTATCTTCAGATGCTTTTTTAGCTAAAGTATTTTTTGCAGTGTCTTTCTTGTTCAATCCAAGTTTGGATAAGGCAGAAGCGGTATCTTTTTTTGAAGTGTCAACTTTTACGGTTGATTTTGTAGTATCAACCTTTGCAGCAACTTTTGCAGTATCGATTGCTGTTGTATCTTTTAGTCCAGTGAGGATCTCGGCAAGGCGTTTATCTGCCTGAACCAGTTTGCTGATGATTTCTTCATTGTCATAGGTCTCCCAGAATTCAAGATTGGCGGTTCCCTGCAGCAGTTTGCGTACACGGTCCTGATCACTGACACCGGGAAGTTCAATAAGGATCCGGCCAGAAGCTTCCAGTTTTTGAATGTTTGGCTGGGTTACACCGAACTTATCAATACGGGCGCGAAGCGTTTTTTCTGAAGTGGCAATGGATTCATCCACACGGTCTTTAATAAGCTTGATCACTGCTTCATCGGGTGTATTGAAATCAATCTTTCCTTTCATATCGATGGTGCGGAAATAACTTGCCAATGTTGCGCCCG
>JAHEYJ010000081.1:0-5995 GCA_023251675.1 Bacteroidota bacterium | reverse complement strand
GCAAAAGGTTTTTTCTCATGGGTTTCCCGTACGCGCGCCTGTCCAAGAGCCTGATTAAGTTTTTTGTCATCCGGCTTTGCTGACATATTGCGAATGATATCCTGCACGGAAACTTCGAGGGTGACGTTCATTCCGCCTTTAAGGTCAAGACCCAGGTTGATCTCATGTTCTTTACAATCCTCATAGGTGAATACAGATCCATACAGGGGGAAATCAACAGGAAGTTTTCTGACTGAATCCAGGAAATTGCTTATCGTTTTTGTGCGAACGGAATCAAGAAAGGCTTTTTCAGCATCCGCATTCCCATTGGCATGCTTCTTTGCGAGTTCTAAAATTTCCGGTTTGCCTATATAGGCTTCAGCGACTTCATGAGCGTGTCCTTCCACTTTCCTTGTGATCCATGAGAATGAAAGATAAAACAGGCAGGCAAGTCCGAGGAGGATTGCAAATATCCGAATGGCGCCTTTATTTTGCATAGTTTAAAGAATTAAATCTCAATGCTCAAATCCCAATATTCAAATACTAATTTTTTTGAGCTTCAAATTTGGATTTTGGAGATTATTTGATATTTAAAAATTGTAATTTATAGTTCTGTTAAAATGGGTTGCAAATATAAAGAAAATGGGATAGGTTGAAAGAAAAAGATGCCGGTTCTAAATCCCCTGCTTCAGAGGAGATTTTGAGCTTTTTTTGCTTTCGGAAACAGGGGATGATGAAGGCTCCCATTTAATAGTGGAAATCATTCGCTGCACATCTTTCTTCAGGAACGCAATAACCGGAGCCAGCGAGTCGTAATTCGGGCGGGCATAAAAATACAAAGCGCCGCGTAGGAAGTGATGCGTACTGTCGGTAACATAAAACTGTAATGACGAGGCTGCATTGCCTTCTATTTCAAACATCAACCCATATACATGCGCACTGTCTCTTTTGATAGGTGTTTCCGGCATTCCGCTTGCTTTAACCTGATGTTTTGTAGCAAGTGTCCAAGAATCATCCAGATATTTTTCAAGGTTGGCACCGCTCTCAATTGATTTGTAGCTGAGATTGAGTTCAGCTCTGAACCTTGGGTATTCTATATTTTTCCAGCAGGGTTCTGCAAACTTATCCGGATCGGCAAGCACGACTGCGTAGTTAGAAGGATATTCAAACTCATAAGGGCATAGATCCTTGAATATGGAATATTTTTTTTCCGGAAGGTCAATTCTGAAATAGGCAAGGGGTTTTGGAGTGGGAATATCATTGTCTGAACCGCAGGAGGCAAGAAGTAAAAAGTAAAAAGTAAGAAGGCAAAGGGTAACAGTCAGAAAAAAAACTTGTGACTTGTGACTTGTGGCTTGTGGCGTGAAAATCATATTGCTTCGGCTGGAATCGTAACCTTCACCCGTTTGATCTTACGGTTGTCGGCTGATTCAACGGTGAAGATATAATCTTTGTATTTAACTTCTTCTCCTTTTTTAGGAATACTGCCTGTATATTCCAAAAGGAAACCCGCAAGCGTGTCAGCATCTCTTCCGCTTGGGAGTTCAAAAAGGGTGCTGTCGACAGCAAGTTTTCGGGAAAGATCGTTGAGGGATATTTTTCCTTCAAACACATAATTGTGTTCATCCAGTTTTGAATAGATCAGATCATCATCGTCAAACTCGTCGTTGATCTCTCCCACTATTTCCTCAATAACGTCTTCAAGAGTTACAATTCCAGAAGTGCCGCCGTATTCATCTACAACAATGGCCATGTGAATTTTACGGTGCTGAAATTCCTTTAGCAGGTCATCGTTTTTTTTGTTCTCCGGTACAAAGAAGGGTTCGCGTAAAAGGGACTGCCATTTGAAATCGTCTTCTTTGTCAATGAATGGAAGTAAATCTTTTACAGAAAGAATTCCTGAGATTTTGTCGATCGATTCCCTGAACACAGGAATACGGGAATATCCGGAAGCAAGAATATCTTCCATCAGTTTTTTGAAAGGTGTGTTGTATTCTGTCGCAGCAACATCCATGCGCGGCGTCATGATCTGCTTCACATTCACCTGCCCGAATTTTACTATCCCCTTCAGAATTTTCTTTTCTGGTTCGGGCATATCTGCGGATATGGTGAGATCAAGCGCATGCGAAAGGTCTTCTACCGAAATGGCATGTGTCTTTTTCTGCACCTTATTATCAATGAAAGAAGTTGATTTTATCAGTACAAAGCTCAAGGGATAAAGAGCTTTTTCAAGGAAGGAAACAGGAAAAGCCATCATCCTGGCAACGCGAAGCGAATGCTGGTTGGCAAAAACTTTCGGTATTACTTCTGCAAAAAGAAGGATCAGAAATGTTACGGAAACAACCTGAATGAGGAACGCGATGACTGGATTTTCGATGGACGAAAGTTCTTTTTCAGCAATTATTTCGGAAATGAGAACAATGCCGATATTCACAAGGTTGCTGGTGATAAGAATTGTAGCCAGAAGAATTTTTGGCTTGTCGTAAATCTGTAACACCGCTTTATCTCTGATAGATGCTGATTTACGCAGATCTTCCCTGCTTTTTGGCGTAAGAGAAAAAAGCGCTACTTCAGCTGCAGATATCAAGGCGGAAATGCAAAGCAGAACGATCGTGCAAATAAGGGAAATGAGCAAACTCATGGAGAAGGTATAGAGGTATAAGGAAATAAGGGCATGGGGTACTCCATTGACCCTATGCCCTTATACCTTTATTTTTTATTATTAAAACGGCAAATGAGAGCTTGCACTTTCAACGGCAGGTGTTTCAGTTACAGCGCCATCTTCAGTTTTGTCTCTTTTTCGATTAATGATGGTAAACGTATCAGCAACAATTTCCACAGTGAATCGCTGGTTATTGTCTTTGTCGTTCCATTTCCGTGTGCGAATTTTCCCTTCAAGATAAACACGGTCGCCTTTTTTAAGTTCTGATTTCTCAACGCTTTCGGCAAGGGCCCGCCACATAACAATGTTGTGCCACTCGGTTTGTTCTCTTTTTTCACCGGAATTTTTGTCCCTGAACGATTCAGTAGTAGCTAGTGGAAAACTTGCTACGGTAACACCTCCTTCCAAGTGCCTGATGTCAGGATCTTTTCCTGCATTCCCTAAAAGAATTACTTTGTTAACTCCTCCCATAGTTTAATAGATTTATTTTATTTGTTTTATTGCGATGCACAAAGGTAAGAATTAAAAGTGGATTTCAAAATATTTGAGAAGTGAATTCAGCCAAATTTTGCTGTGAAATATTTCTCAATTAAACGGGGGAAGGCATACTTATTTAATTGATTTTCATTTATATATATTGTATTCCCGAAATCAGAGTTTTCATTCTTTCTTAGTGTATTCATTTCAAAAAATCGAGCAAAAATGATCTGGTGGCTAAGTACCTGTTTAATAAGTTTTGAATAAGATTTTACTAAACCGGGAGCTAATTTTTGAATTCTTCTCAATGAAACAGGTTTTTCCATTTCTATTAAAGGAAAATCATAAAGGTTTTTCCAAATATCACTTCCTGTTCTCTTTTTTATTAATATTTTTCCTTTAGCTCTAAATACAAAGTAGTTAAAGTAGCGGATTCGGATTTTTGTCTTTTTTATTTTGACAGGAAGATTGTCAACTATCCGTTTGTTGAATGCTTTGCAATCTTTGATGAGTATGCATTTTGTACAGTCAGGATTAACGGGTACACATTGAAGAGCGCCAAATTCCATAATCGCCTGATTGAAAGTTCCCGGTCGTTTTTTGTCAAGGAGTTCTTCCGCTTTTTGGACAAATATTTTTTTCCCCTCAATGGTATCAACAGGTGTTATGATGCCGAAATACCTGGATAAAACTCTGAAAACATTTCCGTCCACAACTACATGAGGTTTATTAAATGCTATTGATGCAATTGCTCCGGCTGTGTAATCACCAATTCCTTTAAGTTCCTTTATTTTTTCAAATTCATCTGGAAATTTCCCTTTTAGCGCTTTACTGATGTAGATAGCGGTATGATGAAGATTTCTTGCCCGGGAATAATAGCCAAGTCCCTGCCACGCCTTCATGACAGAATCTTCTTTTGCTTTGGCGAGATGATGAACGGTAGGAAAGAGATTTACAAATCGTTCATAATAAGGAAGCCCTTGGCTTACCCTCGTTTGCTGAAGGATGATTTCAGAAACCCAGATCCGGTAGGGATCTTTTGTCTTTCGGAATGGCAGATTGCGCTTGTTTTTTTGGTACCATAATATAATGGCCTTCGAAAAATTCATAAAAAATGCGCTAAGTGGTTATTTATCAGGCACAAAAGTAGGATAGTTTAAGGGATATATCTTATATTTGTCTTGTTAAAAATAAAGGCATCCTATTTTATAGGGTACTCAAACGAAAAAATATTTTTTATGACCAAAGCAGACGTTGTTGCCAAAATCTCCGAAAAGACGGGTGTGGAGAAAAAGGAAGCCATGGCGATTGTAGAGGCTTTCATGAACATCGTGAAGAACTCCATGTGCGAAGGCAAAAATGTTTATCTCCGCGGTTTCGGGACGCTCTTTATAAAGAAGCGTGCTAAAAAACCAGGAAGAATTATTTCTCGAAACACAACGATCATCATTCCTGCCCATAACATACCTGCGTTCAAGCCCGCAAAATCTTTTGCCATTAAGCTGAAGAAGAGTGTGCCTGTAAAAGAAGATTAGTTTCCCCTTGACCTTCACCAGACAAAAATCAGCAATTTTGATTGCAGCCGGTTTGGCTGTTTTATTGTATTTCGCTCCCAAAACACAGTCTGCAGAAAAAGATGAAGCAAAGAAAGATACTGAATTCAACAGTTCGTTCGAGGAAGCAATAAAAAAAATTCCTGCTGATCAAAAAGATATTTTCGTCCGGCTTAAGCAGGAATTAATAAAAGCCCAAGCGGAGAACAACGCGCCATCCTGGATAACCGCAGCAAAAGATTTTCTGAATGAAGCAAGACGAGTTCAAGATGATCAGAAAGCCATTTTATATACCGGAACTATTATCGGATTTGAAAAAGCGCTTCGATTCAATCCCGAGAACCTTTCAGCCAAAACAGATTTGGGAGCTGCTATAGTAGAAAGCTCAGCAATTCTTGGAAATCCGCCTATGAGAGGCATTACGCTTCTCCGTGAAGTCATAATGAAGGATTCCAATAATATTGAAGCCAACTTACAGTTAGGATTATTTTCCGTAAATTCGCGCCAGTTTGAAAAAGCAATTGAGCGTTTCAAAAGGATATTAAGAATTGATTCCACGCACATTGATGTATTTGTTTATCTTGGGAATACATATTTGTCAGTTGGCGATACACCAAAAGCAATAGAATGTTTTGAAAATTATAAAACAAGGATAAAAGACACATTAGAAATAAAAGAAATTGACACATACATTAAAAAATTAAAACAAAAACAATGATATGAGTTATGAGATTTTAGAAGTGAGACGTATACAGTCCACGATTCTCAAATCTCAATACTCTAATCTCAAATCTTATTATCATGCCTAGCGGAAAAAAAAGAAAGCGCAAAAAAATGAACACGCATAAACGCAAAAAGCGCCTGCGTAAAAATCGTCACAAAAAGAAAGGGCGTTAACCCGCCACTGGAATAGGGGAAGGGTAGAATGTGGGTTTTTCCCATTCGGCTATTCATCATATCTTAATTTTTTCCCAAAATTAATTTCAGGAGCACTCCATCCATTTGGAGTATTCCATTTTCCCAACATTCCAGCATTCCAACATTTCAATTCTAATTTTACATGAACAGCGAACTATATATTAATTCAACACCCTCAGAAGTGGTTATTGCACTTTTGCATGACAAACGCCTGGTGGAACTTAACCGCGAACGGTCAGATGCGGGGTTTTCCGTAGGAGACATCTTTCTCGGAAAAGTCAAAAAAATTATGCCCGGACTTAATGCGGCATTTATTGATGTGGGCTATGAAAAAGATGCCTTTCTTCATTATCTTGATTTAGGTCCCCAGATTCAATCTCTTATCAAATTCACCAACATGGCTCAT
>JAHEYJ010000080.1:11776-14472 GCA_023251675.1 Bacteroidota bacterium | reverse complement strand
GCACGGATCAAACGATTTGCGCAAACAATGCAATTGTTTCACTGAACGGATCTGTTTCAGGAGGAACAAGCACAGGCGACTGGACAACTTCCGGAACCGGAACTTTCACGCCAACATCAACAACATTGAATGCAGCGTATGACCCAAGTACTGCAGATACAACAGCCGGATCTGTAATTCTAACTCTTACTTCTACAAATAATGGAGGATGTCCTGCTGCGATCAGCCAGGTAACCATAACCATCACCGATGCTCCGGTTGCAAATGCGGGTGCGGATCAAACTGTATGCGCGAATAATGCAATTGTATTGTTAAACGGTTCCGTAAATTCTGTTGCAACAGGGGGACTCTGGTCAACCCCGGGAAGCGGAACGTTTGTACCCACTGCATCTACTTTGAATGCTACGTATGATGCAAGCCCGGCTGATACAGCTGCCGGAAGTGTGAAACTGGTTCTTACGACTACCGGAAACGGGCTTTGCAATGCCGCAACCGATACGATGACGATCTTCTTTGCTCCTTCTCCGATCGTTGACCCGGGAATCAGCACGGTTGCCTGCAAGAACAATGCGAATGTTCCCCTCAATGGAATTACTTCAACTGGCAGCGGAACGTGGACCACATCGGGAACCGGAACATTTTCGCCAACCGCTGCCACGCTTAATGCAACCTATATTTCCAGTACTGCTGACACCACTGCCGGATCCGTAATTCTGACACTCACTTCCAGCAATAACGGAAGCTGTAATGCCGTATCGAGAAGCATCACGATCACTTATATTGACAAACCCATTGTAATCGCGGGATCGGATGTTACCGTTTGCGGCAACAATGCAGACGTTTCTCTCAGCGGAACTTCCAATACCGGAAGCGTAACCTGGTCGACCATAGGAACGGGATCATTTGTACCAAGTGCTAATACACTGAACACTACTTACCATCCAAGCGCAGGAGATATTGCTACCGGAACTGTAACGATCGTATGTTCTTCTTCTAACAATGGTACTTGTACAGTAGTAAGAGATACGCTTGACGTCACAATTACGCCTGCTCCAACCGTAAATGCCGGCGCTGACCAAACCGTTTGCGCGAATAACGGAGCGGTAACACTGAGCGGATCATTCACGGTTTCATCAGGAGCCGGATGGACAACCTCCGGTACAGGAACATTCTCTCCGGATACAATGACCATGAATGGCACTTACACACCGAGCGCTGCGGATACTACAGCAGGTACTGTAAATATTATTCTTACATCTACCGGTAACGGACTTTGCAATGCTGTGACCGATACGATGAAAATAATAATTACGCCTGCACCTTCTGTAAATGCAGGAGCTGACCAGACACTTTGCTTCTCTAATGTTGTTTCTACACTCAACGGAACTTCTTCCACAGGGGCCGGGCAGTGGTCAACACTCGGATCCGGAATCTTCGGCAACAGCGCTTCATTGAGTACAACCTATACGCCGAGTAACGCAGATACGGCAGCAGAACAAGTATCGCTTGTTCTTACTTCCACAGGAAACGGAACCTGCAATGCGTCCACCGATACGATCGTGATTTATTATTCCAATCCTCCAACGATCAGCGCAGGAACCGATCTGACTGTTTGCGCTAATAATTCTACAGTCACTCTCACCGGTTCTTCTTCAACCGGAACAGGATACTGGACCACTTCCGGAAACGGAACCTTTGTGCCGGATAGTTCTGCCCTGAATGGAACCTACACTCCGGATCTGACGGATATCACAACCGGTACGGTGACACTTACGCTGCACAACATAGACGGTTGTGCTCCGGTCGCTGATTCAATTCTGATTACTATTACACCTGCACCAACGGTAAATGCCGGAGCAAACGTTTCTCTTTGCGCAGGAACAATGACCGCTTCACTAAACGGAATTTCTTCTACAGGCAGCGGTCAATGGTCAACTTCCGGAACCGGAACATTCACTCCAAATAATACCACGCTGAATGCCGTGTATACACTGACCCCTGCCGACAGCGCTTCAGGTCTTGTAACACTTACATTAACTTCTTCCAACAACGGAAGCTGCAATGCGGTTGCTGATCAGATGAAGATCTATATCACCCAACCACCGGTTGCAAATGCAGGTACCGATGCAACGGTATGCGGAAACAATTCTCTTGTACTTAACGGTACCATTTCCGGCGGAAGCGGAAACGGAGTGTGGAGTACACCTAACGGAAGCGGATCATTCTCCCCTTCCACTTCTGATCTGAACGCAAGTTACCTGGCTGTTAATGCAGATACCGTTGCCGGAAATATTTTACTCATCCTGACCACGACCAACAACGGCGGATGCGCAGCGGATGCTGACACGGTTGTTGTAACCGTTAATTCCGGGCCGATTGCAAATGCAGGTGCCGACCAGACCATTTGCTCTAACAATCCGGTTGCTTCGCTTAGCGGTTCTGTGATCAATGCTGCAGGCGGAGGATGGATCACAATGGGAACAGGCACCTTCTCTCCGGATACTTCCACGCTAAATGCAATTTATAATGCAAGCCCAGCAGATGTTTTGGCAGGATCGGTAAATCTTGTTCTTGCCACTACCGGAAACGGACAATGCAATTCTACTACAGATACTTTATTAATATCCTTTGGCCCTTCACCTGTTGTTAATGCAGGAGTGGATATACCGGTTTGCCATGGAAATACTACCGCTCAG
>JAHEYJ010000080.1:0-11766 GCA_023251675.1 Bacteroidota bacterium | reverse complement strand
CAAGTACCGGCCAGTGGTCAACACTGGGAAGCGGAACGTTCTCTCCGAATATCACCACATTGAATGCAACTTATTTGATGAGCAATGCCGATACAACAGCGGGAACGGTAACATTGATACTTACTTCAACTAATTTCGGAAACTGCCTGGCAGTGACCGATACGGTGAAAATAAATATTACGAATGCACCGATCGTTGCTGCGGGATCCGATATAACGGTCTGTGCCAACAACGACACGATCGTATTGAACGGAAGCATCACCGCAGGCGGATCAACCGGTTACTGGTCAACAGGAGGAACCGGAATATTTATTCCTGATTCATCAGCGCTGAACGCAAGTTATGTTCCAAGCGCAGCGGATACAACAGCCGGCAGCATTGTTCTGACATTACAGTCAACAAACGGATGCCGCATAGTGATGGATTCGTTGACCGCAACCATCACTCCTGCTCCTCTTGTAAATGCCGGTTCCGATATTGCCCTGTGCGCAGCAATATCCGTTGCATTGAATGGTTCTGTTAGCGGAGCGGCGTCAGGCGGGCAATGGAGCACTTTAGGAAATGGAACTTTTGTTCCCGACAATGTCACATTGAATGCATCTTATGTATTCGGAACAAATGACACAAGTACTGTAACGATCGTATTGACCTCCACTGGAAACGGACAATGCCTTGCCGTAACCGACACGATGAAGATCTCTTTAGGAAATAAACCGGTTGCCGGATTTTCAAATACGCAGATCTGTTCAGGTCATTTAATCTCCTTTACTGATACTTCTATAGCTCCAAGCGTGAACGACAGCATTGTTTCATGGAACTGGACAATTGCAGGAACGAATGATACGGTTCAGAATCCCACACATACTTATTCTGTTTCCGGAACGGATTCTGTCACACTTATTATAACTACAAATTCCGGATGCATGGATACCGTTATGCATCTGGTTAGTATCCATCCTTCACCCACAGCGGCCTTTACGCATACCGTAGATTGTACGGTTGACTCTGTTTATTTCACCAGCACATCAACCATTCCATCCGGTGCAATCACCACATGGAACTGGAACTTCGGTGACGGATCTACCAGCGCACTTCAGAATCCGGTTCACTCCTACTCGGCTGCTGGAACGCATACGGTGACGCTGACCGTTACTTCGGATTCTGGTTGCACTGCAACATTTGTTGATTCCGTTGGCGGTTGCATCAGTGTTCAGGCCGGATTCACTTCAGCTTCATCCCTCTGTGCAGGACTGTCGTTATCCTTTACCGATACTTCTCTGATCTCAGGTACTGACAGCATTGCTGTTTGGAACTGGAATTTCGGAGACGGCGGATCTGATACCGTTCAGAATCCATCGCACACTTATACAACAGGCGGTACTTATTCTGTGACCCTGATCGTTATAACTAATTCAGGAGCGACCGATACCGCATCGCATACGGTTCTTGTAAATCCATCACCTTCCGCAGCATTCACTTACTTATCCAGTTGCGGACTTGATTCGGTTTATTTCTTCGATGCGTCTACTATTACAGGCGGAACGATCAGTTCGTGGAGTTGGAACTTCGGTGACGGAAATATAAGTTCATTGCAGAATCCTGCTCACTACTATGATTCCACCGGAGTCTATGTGGTTTCACTCACTGTAATGACCGACTCCGGATGTTCTTCCACATTCATTGATACGATCATCAATGCGAAAGGCATCACGGCTTCCTTTACGGATACAGCCGACTGTCAGTTCAATGTCGCATTTAACGATTCTTACCTGTTGTCGCCCAGCGACAGTATTGTTTCATGGAACTGGAATTTTGGTGATGGCAATACAGATACTATCCACAATCCGGTTCACTCCTACACCGCTTCCGGGACCTATACTGTTCAGCTTATTGCTACTTCATCCGGCGGTTGTAAGGATACTGTTTTGAATACAATCACATTATTGCCATTGCCGGTTGCCGATTACACACCTGCAGGGGGCACTTTCTACCAGGGAGTTCCGATCAGTTTCACCGATCACTCGCTCAACGCAAGTTCATGGATCTGGAATTTCGGTGACGGCTCAACCGACATCAACCAGGATCCTGCACATACCTATGATTCGCATGGAATCATGAACGTGGTGCTGATCGCAATAAATGCCAGCGGATGTTCCGATACAGTAAACTACCCCTTCACGATCTATCCGAATACGGTCGCCGTTCCCAGTGGGTTCTCTCCTAACGGAGACGGTGTGAATGACGCACTCCACGTAATGGGTGGCCCGATGAAAGACATGGACTTCAGTGTCTACAACGAATGGGGTAACGAGGTCTACCACTCTACTGTACAAAGCGAGGGATGGGATGGAACGTACAAAGGCAAGGATCAGCCTGCAGCACGATATATCTATATACTGAAAGGAACTACCGTATCGGGTGATATTATCGATATGAACGGAGAAGTAACGATCACACGATAATTTAAAAACATGAATATGATGAAAAAAATAGTTCTCCTACAGATATTCCTGGCAGCAACGCTTACGGGTATGCAAGCACAGGACTTTCATCTTTCACAGGTGAATGCTGCGCCGCATTATTTTAATCCTGCCAATACCGGAATGTATTTCGGTGAGAAAGCCGATTACCGCATCTATGCCGATTACAGAAGCCAGTGGAAATCCTTCGGGATAAAACCTTTCTCCACTTTTTACGGCGCTTACGATATGCCTTTCAAAGATCAGTTCGGAGTGGGCGGATACCTGATCAGCAACCGCAACGGCAACGGTGGATTAAATACCATTCAGTTCATGCCGTCAGGCGCCTACCGGATCAACAAAGATAAAGAGAGCGAACACCAGCTTTCTGCAGGAGTACAGATGGGTCTTATGTATAAGACCTATGACCCTGAGCGCCTCACCTATGAAAAGCAATTCGATCCCAATGCCTCTAACGGATTCGACCAGGGTATTGCCAGCGGAGAAAATTTTTCAAAAGTAAGCATGGTGAAGTTTGATGCGGGTTTGGGAACTTTCTATAAATACAACCATTCCGGCTGGAAAGCAAAACCTTTTATCGGGTATTCTGTTTTTCACCTGACCCGTCCTAACCAGTCTTTCTCCGGAGTCAATAAAGATAAACTCCCCATGCGCTGGGTATACCAGCTGGGAGCTGATTGGAAAGTGAACGATGACATCAATGTAAAACCACTTCTCCTTTACATGTATACCGCCAAAGCGCATGAACTGAACATTGGCGCCACAGGATCGTATATCTTAAAAGAGACCAAGTATACGATCCTGGGCGGGCTGAACTACAGGGCAAAAGATGCATTCATCATCCAGGCCGGCATGCAATACGACCAGCATAATTTTGTTTTCAGCTATGATATTAATACTTCTTCCCTTAATAATTATACGAACGGACGAGGCGCTTTTGAATTTTCTGTTGTGCTTACCGGATTCAAGGGAAAAGCGCTCCTCAATCCGAAATTCTTTAAAAAGCAGGACTCTACTAAATTTCTGTAAACACATTTCGATTTTAATGAAAAAGATCCCTGGAAATAGTTCCGGGGATTTTTTTTGCATCCTGATACAGAAATAAAAAACCAGGTTTAAAGCGGGTCGAAATATCGCAGACCTATAACTTTAAAATTATACTTTTGAACGCCCGTGTAAATGAGCGGCCTGCTGTTAAGCATGTTCAAAAAAAATAAAAAATAACATCAATAGTATGATCAACGCCATTAAAAAATTATTGGGCTTTGGCCCCAATGTGGATTACGCCCGGCTGGTAAAAGAAGGAGCTATTATTCTCGATGTGCGCAGCAAGGAAGAATATGCCGGCGGGCACATCAAAGGTTCACTGAATATTCCGGTAGATGCCCTGCCCGGTAATCTGAACAAACTCAAAGACAAGAACACACCCATCATTACCTGTTGTGCATCGGGTATGCGGAGCGCTTCTGCAAAAAGCATTTTAAAAGCAAACGGATATGTTGAAGTGCATAACGGGGGAAACTGGTACAGCCTGCAAAGAAAAACAGGAGGGTAAAAACAAATAAACAAAAGAACATGGAACCACATTTCTATACTGTAAACGTAAACTGGGAATCCGGCAGAAAAGGAACCCTCACCTCACCGGAATTGAAAACCTCAATTGAAGTGGCCACTCCGCCTCAGTTTCCGAAAGGGATGGAAGGGATCTGGTCGCCCGAACATTTTTTTACGGCCGCAGTCAGCAGCTGCCTGATGACCACTTTTTTATCCATCGCCGAGAACTCCAAACTGGAATACAAAAGTTTTTCCTGTAATTCCAAAGGAAAGCTGGAGCAGGTGGATGGAAAGTTTCTGATGACCGAAGTTATTCTCGAACCGGTCGTGGTTATTATCAACGAAGCCGATAAAGAAAAGGCCGAACGGATCCTTTATAAATCGGAAGCGGCGTGCCTTATTTCTAATTCCGTAAAAGCAAAGGTCACGATGATGCCGGTGGTAAAAATTTAACTGTTATAAAATAAAAACGCCCCGCAAATTGCGAGGCGTTTTAAAAATAGCAGGTTCAGCAGCTTAATATTTATCCCAGAACAATTTAGTAGTCAGTTTATCTCCGCCTACTGCGGCTGCAGCCGCAGTATAGTTAGCTCCATTCAATGTTTGCTCGCCAATCGGATAAGTAAACCGGGTAGGAATATCTGCATTGGTCTTTCCGGGAGGGGGATTTAATATCGGAGCATCTAATCTTCTCCAGGTGGTCCATCCGATAAGGCCTCTGTCATAATACGCGATCCATGCTTGCACAGCAATTTTTTGTTTGTAAGTGCCGGGAGCTGTTGTATAAGCAACAGCAGGGTTTAACAGGTAAACTGTAGCTTCTGCGGAAGTGCCTCCCCAATATAAGATGGACGAAGTAATACCCTCATTATAATAGGTCTCCGCTGAACCACCGATCAAGCCTCTTGCGGCAGCTTCCGCCAGGTAGAATTGAACTTCGGTATAATCCAAAAGTAAAGATACCCTTGTTGGATCCTGAACCGTTGGGGTTATGTGCGTAAAATTTGCATAGGTATTGGAAGCTCCGTAGGTACCGCCAAGATAAACGCCCGCACCCATATTACTATCAAAATAATCATTCATCCTGGGATCATTTAAGGTATCCATTATGTCAACCATTGTGTTGGTAGCAACCCAATCATGACGACCGGAAGCAACCAGTTCAACATAAACCGGATTGGTATTTGGGGAAGCTCCCAGGTATTGAAAACTTGCGCTTTCAGAAGCAGAAGTAAATACTCCGCCTGTAACAGCACTTGTAATTTTACCGGCCGGATCCAGTTCAGTCACATCGGCTACTGTAATTCCCATTTTAAGTTTCAAGGAATAAGCAAACGTCTTCCACGATGCCACATCACCTGCATAAATAAGATCCGCATCGCCAAAACTGGCTTCTGATGTATTCAGATCAGCAATGGCAGCATCTAACCTTACAAACAGTTTAGCATAAATAGTTTTTGCATCATCATAAACAGGTAACACATTACTTATGTCCAATGATTGATCATAAGGTATGTTTCCAAAAATATCCACTAAACGCTGATAGGCGTAAACAGTCAGTATCTCGGTGATGGCCGCTCTGTTCTTTTTTACCGCAGCGGTAGATACCACTTCGCTTTCTCCGTCGGAAACTCTTTTTGCTTCCTTCAGATCAGCTAAAACATCACGGTAAATGGTTCTGAACTCATAGTCAGGAATTTTGCGGTTCAGGACATCATAATTACACTCATCTGTATACGTGGTCTCCGTCCAGTACTGAGAGAACGCTCTGAAAACATTTGAGTTAACGCTTGGAGTAGTTTCCTGGTCAAGCAGGTTCTTCATTGCATTTGAGAACAAGGTTGCGCTGGGTACCTTGGTAGCAGATTTCGTGTCTTCATTCAGCGTGTCTAATTTTTTACACGACATTATGGTGGCTACTATAACGACCAGTAATGTAATTAATATTTTTTTCATTTTTTTTAATTTAATTAATATGATTATAATTAAAACTGAAGAGTTAAATTAAATCCGAATGTTCTGACTGCAGGCATAACTCCAACTTGAAATCCTTGAATATTTCCTGCACCGGATCCTGCTTCAGGATCAGCATAAGGTAATTTTTTATGAATGATCCAAAGATTGCTGCCTACAAGGCCCACTGATGCATTCGTAAAGAAATATTCTTTCTTAAGTGGGATTCTATAAGAAAGGGTCATTTCTCTCAGCTTTACATAGGATGCATCATAAATAAATCCGGCATTGGGATTCGTTGCCCATCCCCATACAGCGTAATCATCCGCTTCTACACGAACTTTGTTAGGAGTACCATCCGCTTGAACTCCTTCTAATACGACTCCTCCGCTGTTTGCTGCATATACGCCTGGTGAAGTTTCAACAACCGGGTCGCGCATTGGATTACCTAAATCATTGTTTCCAACTGTTTCAGGATAAAGTCCTGTTCCCAAACCATACCACATATCTACGCTCCATACGCTTCCGCCTTGCTGCATATCGATCAGGAAACTGTAGGTCCAGTTCTTATAGGTTAACTTGTTTTCAATACCGGCAGTAAATTTAGGATTTACATTACCTATGGTATTATTGGTTGTAGTTGTCCTTTTATAGTATCCATCTGTTCCAACTACTTTCTGTCCATTTAAATATACATAATCTGAACCTTTAAGTGAACCCAGCGCTTCGCCTACAGTCGCATTTAAAGTGACACCACCCTGGAACGACGCGATCTGAAGGTTATCTACTCCTTCAAACAATTCGACCACTTTGCTCTTGTTGGCTGCGTAGTTCAGGGTAATTGTCCATTCAAAATTATTGGTTTTAACAGGAGATCCGAATACACTCAGCTCCATTCCTTTGTTCTGGATCTTTCCTGCATTTACAAACTTTGAAGAATAGCCGGTTGCAGTTGATACGGCCACGTTAAAGATCTGATTTTTTGTATTCGTATTATAATACGCAAAATCAAAACCTACTCTTTTCTTAAAGAACACCATCTCTAAACCAGCTTCTGTAGTGGTAGAGATCTCCGGTTTAAGATTCTCATTGTTCTTGGCATTTGGAAGAGAGAAAAGTGCTGTGCTGCCAAATGAATTTGGTTTATCATACACATCCTTTGTACTTGCAAACGGAGCATCGTTACCTACGTTAGCATAGTTCAATCTTACTTTTCCAAAGTCCAGCCATGTTAAATTCTTCAACTTTTCAGAGAACACAAAACTTCCGGAAACGCCCGGATAGAAGAATGCGTTCTTGTCGACCGGTAAAGTAGAAGAATAATCCTGTCTTGCAGTTACATCCAGGAACAAGAATCGTTTATAGCCTAAGGATGCACTTGCAAAGAAACCGTTAACACCATACTTCTTGGCTACCTCAGTAGAAGGAAGCGGTGTATTAAGCGAATTGGAGATGGAGTATAAACCGGGAACAACCATTCCTCCGTTTGTTGAAGCATAGATGCTGTTATCACTTGATCTTCGGATATTGCTTCCAATAAGTCCGCTCAAATTAAAATTTTCATTCAAATCCTTTTTAAAGTTGGCCATCAGGTCAAAATTGGTTTCTCCAAAGTTCTTGTTAAGCCTGGAATATCCGGAAGGAGAGTTCACCGAACCAATTCCAAATCCGGTAGGCACGCTGCCTACTGCCAGTCTTTCTTCCTGTACAGTTGCATACCCGTCAACACCTATTCTGGCCAACAAGCTGATCATATCATTGATCTTGTAGTTAAGCCCTACATTCCCAAAGAAACGATTCCTGGAATCACTTTCATAATTTTCAAAACGCTGGAAATAAGGATTGTTCCAATAGATAGGTGTGCCCGGGTCAGATGAAGAGGCCGGGTTCCATCCATAATTTGTTTTTGTTAAATCATAAATGTCTTTTAATTCAGGATAATTTACATTGGTCTCCATCCACTGTCTGAATGAAGTCATATTGTTGTCGTTATATCCGGTTTCATTACGTCCAACAGCTTGTGAATTTGTAAAGTTGGCCGAAACGTTTGCAGAAAATTTATCATTTAATGCAAGGCCGCCGTTAAATTCAAAATTATTTTTCTTTAACTTGCTGTTAGGCATGATCCCGTTTTCAAGGCTGTTAGCATACGAAACCCGGAATGATCCGGTTTCCGAACCGCCATTAATGGCAAAACCATTGGTAGTGCTCATTGATTTATTGAAAAATGAAATAGGGCCGTTGTCTCCTGCCGCTACCCAAGGTGTTGCCTTTTTATAATTCGGAGATTGGGGAACGAAGGCATCCCACTGGTAAACCATAAGATTGGGATCGAATTTACCTCCCATCGAAGCATCTTCTGTATAAGGAACAACAATATCATCTGCAGTTCCATCCCCTTTAATATCTTCCAACAAGAAGAAACCACCGGGACCGCCTCCATAATAAGGGCCGTATCCTGCACCGTACTCTTGCTGATAGGTAGGGAAAGTAGACTTGTCTACCATTCCAACCGTTACGTTTGAATTCAATGTAACACCAAACCTTCTTTTCGTATCGGTTACGGCTTTTCCTTTCTTTGTTGTTATAATGATCACTCCTCTCGCAGCTCGTGATCCATAGAGTGCTGTAGCGGCTGCTCCTTTCAGTACGTTGATCGATTCAATGTCATCCGGATTAAGATCTGAGATTGGACTTCCGTAGTCAAACCCGCTGCGTCCGCTTGCCTGGCTGGATCCATTCGTTACATCATTATTCATGGGAACTCCGTCAATAACGAACAACGCCTGGTTGTTGCTGACGATGGAAGTTGCACCCCTGATAATAATATTGGTAGATCCTCCCATGTTATAACTGTTTTTTACACGGGCTCCGGCAACTTTACCTGATATTTGGTTTACAAAGTTTCCGCTTTTAACACCTGTAAGCTGATCTCCCGAGAGCTGCTGTGTAGCATAGCCCAGCGATTTTTTCTCCCTGGATACACCTAAGGCAGTAACAACGGTTTCTTTCAGCAAGGTTGCGTCGAACACAAGCGCAACATCAATTACATCTTTGTCAGCTGAAACGGTTTGAATAACATATCCTACATAAGAGAAAACTAGTTTTTTCCCTTCGCCTTCAACAGTAATGGAATAAGCCCCATTCACATCAGAAGTGGTGGCCGTTGAAGTACCTGAAACCAGGATGGCGACTCCCGGCAGGCCTTCATTCGATTTAGAGTCTTTTATGACTCCTTTAATTACCCTTCCTTGCGCAAATACTGCAGCATGAAAGAGAATCAATACTACTGTAAAAAGTAAGTTTTTGATTTTCATTTTTAGAGGTTTTTAAAATTAATAGATCGGCTAAAGTAGTAACTTATCAATACAAATTAAGAATTTTTAACAAAACTTTTTCAAGTGAAGTTGTAATGATAAATTAATTTTTCTATAAAAAAAATAAAAAACCATGCTTTTAATCATACGCTTACCAACTATTGTTTTTTTTCAATTAACACTTGAATGATTTCGAAGTATATAATTTCCGAATGAAAATTGCATATAAAACCATTTGCATTTATAATTATTTAAATGTTTGTTTCCAGATCAAAACATTAATTTTGAATGAGCGCCGGAACAGGAAAGGGTTGATCCATTCACAGACCCTCTGATTATAATAGGGTATCGTGCAAACCAAATGAGTTATAACGAGATCATAAAAAAGCAGAGCGATTTTTTTCATTCCAATAAAACAAAAGATATTGGATTCAGAATCGGACAATTAAAAAAACTGAGATCGCTGATTAAAGGCCATGAAACGGTATTATCCAGGGCGACCTGGAACGATTTTAAAAAATCGGAATTTGATACGTATACTACTGAGTTCGGCATTCTCTATCACGATATTGCTGAAGCAATAAAGAAACTGCCTGAATGGGCAAAACGCAAAAGCGTAGCGACCAACCTGGTGAACTGGCCTGCACGCAGTTATATTATTCCCGAACCGCTGGGGGTTTGCCTGGTCATCGGTGCATGGAACTATCCTTACCAGTTATCCCTTTCGCCGTTGGTTGCGGCGATCGCTGCCGGTAATACGGTCATTCTAAAGCCAAGTGAAATAGCTTCCGCCACCAGCGCTGCAATGGCAAAGATGATAAATGAAAATTTTCCTCCGGAATTTATTTTTGCCGTTGAAGGCGGGATCCCTGAAACCACAGCGCTCCTTGAAAATAAATTCGACAAGATATTTTTTACCGGAAGCACCGCTGTTGGAAAGATAGTTTACCAGGCGGCAGCAAAAAATCTAACACCTGTAACACTTGAATTAGGCGGTAAAAGTCCGGCTATTGTTACGCACGACTGCAACCTGAAAGAAACAGCAAAGCGTTTGGTATGGGCAAAGTTTTTAAATGCCGGCCAAACCTGCATCGCGCCTGATTATGTGTTGGTCGATGAAACGGTGAAAGATGAATTTCTTTTGCTCCTGAAAGAATTCATTAAAAAATTTGATTATTCATTCGCCAATCATAATTATGTTCAGATCATTAATGAACGCACCTTTCATCGCTTAACGGCATTGATCGATGAAAAGAAAATATATTTCGGCGGTGAAACCGATGTTCAGAACCGTTACATCTCCCCTACCGTCTTGACTCATGTAACCTTCGACGACAAAGTAATGGAAGATGAAATATTCGGACCTGTTCTGCCGGTGATCGCCTATTCAACTATTGACGATGCCATCTTGAAAATACGATCCCGTCCAAAACCGCTGGCTTGCTACATCTTCACCAACGACAGTATAATAAAGAACAAACTTTTATCCGAACTATCTTTCGGGGGCGGAGCGGTAAACGATGCGGTGATGCATATTTCCAACCCCAATCTTCCGTTCGGCGGCGTTGGCAGCAGCGGCATTGGAAGTTATCATGGCGAAGCGGGGTTTGCCGCATTTTCTCATCATAAAAGTATTTTGGAGAAACTATTTTGGTGGGAGCCGGACCTGAAATATCCTCCCAACACAGAAAAAAAGTTATCGTGGATAAAATGGTTAATGGGAAGATAGAACGATAAGTGCAATTATTTTACAACCCTCTTTTTACTGGAGTATTTATCCATGCAGGGGTTTGTTTATAGAAAACCATTTCCTCCAAACCGGGATCAGATCAACAAATGAAGCAACCCGTCAAAATCGATCAGCGATTCATCCAGCGTGCAAACAACACTGGTGTTTAAACTGGTGGCGAGCTTTCTGAATTCAAATTTCTCATAGAACTTCAAATACGAATTCCGGATCATATTGATCAGTTCGTTCCGGTCGATCACATCAGCGAAATCAATTACATAGGAATCCTCGCCTACATACGTGAGTACCGTATGTTCCCCTTTAATAAAACGGGCGGTGAATTTGCAGGCGATCCCTTTCTTAATGGAATTTCTTTTTTTCATGATATCGAAATCCAGGTGGGAAATTGTTTTTTCGTTAGCGATGGCAGGATCTGCAGGCGGGTTATACTCCCATTTTGTGACTACCAGTTCGGTTTGTTCGATCATAAATATTTTTTAGCGGGTTGAAATCAAAACAAATCTACAAAAAACATTTTGGGTGGCTTCCGCTTAAAGGCACGCTCCCCGGCCGAATGAAAATCGCTCTTAGCCGCTCGCTGCACCCGTTAAACGGGCGTATGACAAAAATCCCATCTTTTATTTTTTTTTGTTGTTCGACCCCGAAGGGGTCGTATGATTACAGGGCAATTTCCATTCTACATATATGTGACCCCTTCGGGGTCAAACCACAA
>JAHEYJ010000211.1 GCA_023251675.1 Bacteroidota bacterium | reverse complement strand
CTTCGCGCATCTGCGCGATCATTTCCAGGAAGTCTTTTAAAGAAAGAAGCGGGCGTTTTGCCGTTTCGTTCTTGATGAAATCAAAAAGTGTTGTAATCACTTGCAGCAACCAGGTTCGCTCCGTAGCGTCAAGAATGAATTTCAGAATGCCGCCCCAATTGAGCACCTTTTCAAAAAGCAGCGGCAGCGTGAGGTTTGAAACTTCAGCGATCCATCTGGATAAATTATTTTCAAAGAAAAGAATCGATTCTTCATTTTCTAAGTTCAGTTTTTTCAGTTCCCCGGGTTCCTGAAGGAATTCCCTCCACCGTTTACGGCTTCTTCCGCAGTGAGCGGATATCTTCGCCACATCCCGTGGATCGATATTGAAATAATGATAGTGCATAATCTCGAACAGGATAGGCTCTCCACTGTTCGGTTTGTTGTTCTCTTCATTCAAATAAGTAAGGAGGTTCAATAGTTGCTGGATGAGCATCAGGTCCAGGATATTGATTTTCTTTTTGACAGAGTAGGGGATATTTTTCCTCTCCAGCAACTCGATAATGTTCTCCGCCTGACGGTGTTTGGCATAGATGATAGCGACTTCTGAGAGATTTGGGATTTGAGATTTGAGATTTAAGATCTGTTCAACAATGTCTGCTTCTTCGTGAGCGGTATTGTAATAGGAGACGAGCGAAGGAAGAATGAGAGAATGTGTGAATAAAGGGTTGGAAGCAACTAATGTTTTACTTAATCCCGGGATTTTCTTGAGGATCGGCTCCTGATTGATCAGCCGCTGTTCATTATTATCGATCACCGCCTTAGATGCATCCAGGATCCTTTGCGTGGAACGGTAATTCTCTTTCAATACCACCACTTCCATCCCGCCTTCGCGTGACAAGTTCTCTTTTTCATAGCGTTCAAAGAATGCGGTCATGTTCTTCACGCGCGCGCCCTGGAACTCGTAGATGCACTGGTCGTCATCACCAACAACGAAAACGTTTGGATTGTCCCAGAAGTTAATGAGCTGCTGGAGGAGTTCGTTCTGCGCGCCGCTTGTATCCTGGAATTCATCCACTAAAAAATACTGGTACCATTCCTGGTACTTGCGCAAAAAATCTTCGTCGTTCTTGAAAGCGTTTAGTACCCACAGGATCATATCGCTGTAATCGTACCGCCCACGTTCTTTCATCAGGGAGCAGAAAGCCGGAAAAAGTTTTGCCGCTTCGCGCAGCAGTTCCATTTTTTCTTTTCGGGCTTCAATGTCTTTTTGTTTTACATCACCGGCCTTGATCCCCTGCCGGGAATTTGCTTTTTTGTAAATGAATTCATCGCGAAGGGGGAGCTCGGCCATGTATTTATCGATCTGTTCCGAAACAAATTCAGGTCGCCAGTCCTCTTCTTTCATCTGGCGAAAGAGATCGTTGAGGCGCGGCACATCGTAATAAATCTCTCCTTTCAGGCGTTTAAGCAAATGCGAAGGAGGAAGTTCATCGAGCATCTCGCGCAGCAGCTGCACGTTCTCCAGTTCGGAGATGGGTTCCATCTCGCGCTTGCCGAAATAATCCAGGTTGTGCTGGATGATGTCGTTGCAGAAAGCATGGAACGTATAAATGTTCACGCGGTAAGCCGTGGGCCCGATGAACTGCAGCAAACGGCTGCGCATGGCCACTGTTCCTGCATCTGTATACGTAAGGCAGAGAATATTATGCGGGGCGATCTGAAGATCCGATCTTAAAATATGCCCGATACGTGCGGCAATGATCTGTGTTTTTCCAGTGCCCGGTCCTGCGATCACCATCACCGGACCTTCGATATGTTCAACGGCGTTGATCTGCTCGGCATTCAAACGCGCTATCTCAGCAGCGAATTGCTTTTCATATTTATCCCGCTGTGCTGGCGATTTGATTTCTTTCTCTTTCATTATTAATTGTACGGATAACGCCCCATTCGAATATTCGAAAAACAGCCAAGGTTCATTCGCAGATCCGCACCACGAAACTATATAAAATCGGAGTGAGGAAAAGATGTGTTGATAAAATCCTTTGTGAAAGAAAGGATTTTAATAGCCGTAAGAAAAGACTAATTTGTTGAGAGGGTAAGCTCGCCGGTTATTCTCCGCTTACTTTTTCTGAGCTTCATTAAGCAGCTTCCGCATCCACTTCATGGCTGTATCTTCACTGGTAAAAAGGCGCGAGGGAGATCTGCTCTTAAAATATTTTACAAAGAGATTGCCGAGTATTTTCAGCCCTGCGTTCTTTACCACAAAGGCGGCTCCCACCCGGTAGTCGGTGCATTCTTTGGTGGAGATAAATTCCTGCGCTTCCTTGGTGGGAATAAAAAACCGGGAAGCGATCATGTAAACGCAAAATTTTTCTCCGTTGCTGAGTTCCATGTTTGCTTTGTGGGTTTCTTTTGCGTCTTCAAGGGCCCATTCCACATTTTCTTTGAGTGAAAACCGTATGATCCCGGGTTCTATCAGCGTGGAGCTTCCTTTTTTGGTATAAATGGTTTTGGATTTCATTCCTGTATGCTAAAGTAGGATTTTTCAGAGAACAAAAGATACGACACGATCGCACCCTGCAATTTATCAAAACATTTCGCCTTCATCTTCTTTTTCTATCTTCGATCTATGGTATTTGACGAATTAAAAACAAAACGACTCACGCTGAGAAAGCTTACACCGGAAGTTTACAGGGAGGTGTTTGAAAAGTTCACGGAAGAGGAGCAGGTTAAGTTCTTCGGTTTTAAATCGGAGGATGAACTCTTTACCGAAGAAGCAAAATACAGGCAAGGGCTTTCCACTTTCAATAAATCGTTTGTGCTTTTTCATTTGATCCTGAACGATACCAAAGAGGTCATCGGATGGTGCGGTTTTCATACCTGGTATACAAGTCATTTCCGCGCGGAAATGGGTTATGTTCTCAATAGCGAAGAATACATGAACAAAGGCATCATGACCGAAGCGCTGGTGCCGGTTCTTGAATACGGATTTAAGATCATGGACCTGCATCGCATAGAAGCGTTTGTCGGTACCGGCAATTCGGCTTCGCTAACGCTGCTTGAAAAACATAAATTCAAAAAAGAAGGGCATCTCCGCGAGCATTATTTTAAGAATAATAAAATGGAAGATTCCATCTTATTCGCTCTGTTGAAGAGCGAGTATGAAGGGAAATGATTCACTGCTCAATACATCCCGATGCGGTATCAGTAAAACGGCCTTCCTGTAGGAAAGCTCAATGAGACAAGGTGTTTCCCTTACATCTTATTCCTTCTTCTTGATTATTTTTTTGGTGACGATGTTTTTTCCATCGGTGATTTGCAGGAAGTAGATTCCGGCTGCCAGGTCATTCACCTGCACTTTCTCGGTAAAATAATTTCCTCCGGCAGAAATAGTTCCTGATCTGAGTTCTTCGCCCATCAGGTTAAGAAGAGAGTAGTGGATTTTCTCCGCATCGGTAATTCCTGCTATGGAAAATGTGGACACAGCAGGATTTGGATAAAGGCTGATCTCCTGTAATGGGCGGGTTTCGGTAATGCCGGTCGAAGGGGAATAAAGTTTATAAAGGTCTTTCACATCCGTTCCGGAAGAGTTCATGCCCGTTACCACATAGCCGGCATTGCCGATCACAAAAGAAACAGGCCCGAACACGCCCGTGCCCGGGTAACTCGCGATTGCGCTCCAGGTGCCGGCAGAAATAGCGTAGGCGTAAAATTCAGTATGAAAAGAATTTGCCGGTTCCGTTATTCCCGCGCCGGAATAAACGTTGTTGTCTCCTATATAAAAGGAAGCTCCGGCCACCACGCCCGGCCCCGGCATATCCGCAAGCGTGGCCCAAGAATCAGTTGCGTCGTTATAAGAATAAAATTTTGTACTTCCGGAATTTGTAGAACCGCTTACCAGATGACCTTCGCTCAGGTAGATGAGGCTGTTATCCTGCGCCGTTACGGGATGATGCATTTTAAGCCCGGGGTAATTGGCCTTTGCTGACCATGAGTCAGGCACCGGGTCATACTGCCACCAGTCTTTAATGCTTCCGCTGTTGTTATCTCCAAAGCCCATGTACAACTTGCCGTTCATGATGGCGCAGCAGGGATGGTCGCGGCCCGCACCGGGAAAATTATTTTTTTGCGACCAGGTGGACGTGGTGAAATCATATTGCCACCAGTCGGTTAAAAAAGTGGAGCCGGTGTGCCCGAAACCAATGAAAGCTTTTTCGTTAATGACATAGCCGACGCCGTACGAACGCGCCGGGCCCGGGTAGCTCGGCAGCTGTGTCCATGTATTGGTGAGGCTGTTGTATTCCCAGAAATCTTTATACTGGGTGCCGTTGTTTTCTCCTGACGTAATATAGCCGTTGGTGCCGTGACTGAAAGCGATGGCGTGATCCCTGCCAGCGCCGGGCAGGCTTGCCATTTTTTGCCACGATACCTGTGCCTGAAGTTGAAATGCGGCAAAAGAAAAAAACGCCGCTAAAATTTTATTTTTCATGGGGGTAAATTTTAGTTGGATAAATAGGAGAACCTGTTTGCCTCGTAAATGTAAACCGGACCTGTTGGTTCTGCAAACCAAAAAGGATGGTTTTTTACATTTCCTAATGAACAAATTTAAAAATGTAAA
>JAHEYJ010000003.1 GCA_023251675.1 Bacteroidota bacterium | reverse complement strand
AAATTAGTTGTCATTAATCAGCTGAGGCGCCTGGTCATTTTATCTGTTCTGGATAAAAAAGATAAAGAATCGCCTACCCTCGAAGCCTGCAGAAAAACAGGAGATAAAATTGCGATGCTGCTCAACGAAGCGAAAAAAGAATCGGTTGTGGTTGTAGATGCAATTGGCGACACAAAATCAACGCTGGCATTAACGGAAGGGATTGCACTGGGTAATTACCAGTTTATTAAATACAAAACGAAAGATGTGCTGAAAGAAAGCAATACACTTAAAAGTATTTATATCAGCAGTAAAAAAGTAAATGTAAAAGAAGTAGAACAAATACAAATAACAGTTGACGCAGTTGCACGAGCAAAAACGCTTGTCAACGAACCGGTGAGCACGCTCAATGCCACGCAGCTTGCCAAAGAATTTCTTCAGCTTGGAAAAGAAGCGGGTTTTAAGGTTACGGTGTTTGATAAAGCAAAAATTCAATCGCTTAAAATGGGAGGGCTGCTCGCGGTTAATTTAGGAAGCATTGATCCGCCGACATTTACGATAATGGAATGGAAACCCAAACGGGTGAAAAATAAAAAACCGGTTGTGCTTGTCGGAAAAGGAGTGGTGTATGATACCGGTGGATTGAGCCTGAAGCCAACCGGGAATTCAATGGATTATATGAAGTGCGACATGGCAGGCGCTGCCGCTGTAGGCGGAGCGATGTATGCCGTTGCAAAAGCAAAACTTCCCATGCATGTGATCGGATTGGTGCCTTCAACGGATAACCGTCCGGGAGGAAATGCCTATGCGCCGGGAGATGTGATAAAAATGCATGACGGGCAGATGGTAGAGATGTTAAATGCCGATGCGGAAGGAAGAATGATCCTGGCCGATGCACTTTCGTGGGCAAAACAATATTCTCCTGAACTGGTGATCGACCTGGCAACGCTTACCGGTGCAGCCGCCGCCGCTGTAGGCCCTCTTGGAATTGTAGCAATGGGAACAGCCGGCGAATCACAAAAGAATAAATTAAAGAACAGCGGAAATAAAGTTTACGAGCGAATAGCCGAATTTCCTTTCTGGGAGGAATACGATGAACTTATTAAATCGGATATTGCCGACATGAAAAATATCGGCGGCCCTTTCGGCGGAGCGATTACCGCTGGAAAATTCCTGGCACGTTTCACCGATTATCCATGGATTCACCTGGATATTGCAGGGCCCGCTTTTTTACATACAAAAGATTCCTATAGGGGAAAAGGCGGTACCGGTACAGGGGTTCGTCTTCTATTTGATTTTCTTAAAAATTATTAATTATAATCATGAATAGCGAACAAAAAATAATGAATGTTGAAATAAAATAAAATTTCAGTATTCATCATTCCTTGTTCCGTATTCGATATTCAAAAAATATGTCTTCAGAAAAAATAAAGGTAGGAATAACACAAGGTGACCTGAACGGGATCGGGCTTGAAGTGATCATTAAAACATTTTTTGATCCTTCCATGCTTGAAGTATGTACGCCTGTCCTTTTCGGCTCTCAGAAAACATTTTCCTATCACCGTAAGGTATTGAATCTGGATATGCGTTTCAACCAGGTCAGAAGTGCCGAGCAGTCGTTGCCCAAGCAATTCAATATCTGCAACGTATATGAAGAAGAAGTAAACATTGAATTTGGAAAATCAACGGAGATGGCAGGGAAGTTTGCAGTGAAATCCATCGATGCCGCCTGCGAAGCGCTGGAGCAAAAAAAAATAGATGTGCTGGTTACCGCCCCGGTCAATAAACATAATATTCAGTCGGAACAGTTTCAGTTCAAAGGACACACCGAATATTTAGAAACCCGTTTTAACAGTACCGCTCTCATGCTCATGTGTTCGGATCATTTCCGGGTTGGGGTCGTCACGGGCCATGTTCCGCTGGCAAATGTTTCTGCGCTTATTAACCAGGATAAAATTGTTCAGAAAATAAAGCTGCTGAGCAAATCACTAACAGAGGATTTTGCCATTCGCAAACCAAAAATTGCCGTGCTCGGATTAAACCCGCATGCCGGCGATAACGGAACGTTGGGAGGAGAAGAACAGGCGGTAATTGTTCCTGCCATTGCAAAAGCCAAGGCCGAAGGCGCCACCGTGTTCGGTCCCTATTCTGCCGATGGATTTTTCGGAACGGCGATGCATTTGAAATTTGATGCCGTACTGGCCATGTATCATGATCAGGGATTGGCGCCGTTCAAAACGCTGGCATTCGATTCAGGGGTGAATTACACAGCAGGACTTCCGGTTGTCCGCACTTCGCCCGACCATGGAGTGGGTTATGATATTGCAGGACAGAACAAAGCCAGCGAAAACTCTTTTCGTTCGGCAGTCTATCTTGCCTGTGATATTTTTTCAACACGAAAAGGCGAAAAAGAAATTTCAGCCAATCCTTTAAAGGCCTATTCCCGGGAAAGGGAATAACTGAAAAAAAGTTTTGTTGTTGTTATCCGGAAATCGTCAGAATATTTCCATTCTTAACTGCCGAATATTTTTTAAGCGGCGCCGGCGGCGGCCCGGAAACTACATTTCCATTCGTATCGAAAACACCACTGTGGCAGGGACAAACAAAATTATTGCCGCCGGAATTGTATCCTACACTGCAGCCATTGTGCGTGCAGCTTTGCGCAACGGCAATATACGATCCGCCCACATTGGCTATAACTACCCCGTTGGAAGATAAAGATCCCCCGGGATTGTTCAAGGAAGCGTTTGCCGGCAGCGTAAGGTCAAGGGTGAAATTTACTGTAGGGCCCTGGGGTGATGGTGGTGTATTATTTTTTTTACAACTTTCCAGGAAAGCTACAGTGCCGGCCACTCCTAATCCCCCTACAAGAAAGGATGTCCTGAAAAAATTTCTTCTGTCCATATATTCTTTTTTGGAAAGTTTTAACTGTCGTAAAATTGTTTTTGAAGAGCTGGTTACTTTGATTTGGATTTAAAAGTATACCAAACAATATCCAAAATCGTACCGAAGAGATAATTATTTCAACAGGCTGATATTTCCTTTTTTGGAAATGGATTGGCCATCTACCATTTTAACCTCAAGGTAGTATGCATATACTTCATGTCCGCCAACCATCGTGTTTTGTAGAAGTCCGCTATTGTAAATTCCGCTCCACCGGAAAGCACGGTCGTTTGTTTCATAAACTTTTTCTCCCCAACGGTTATAGATGATCAGTTTGAGCGATTCAATGCATTGAGGAATCCTGTAATAGATCTGCAGGGAGTCGTTGTCTCCATCACCGTTTGGTGAAAAGGCATTGGGCAAAAAAAGTGTACCCGTGCAATGTTCAACGGTAACCGTTACGCAGGCCGTGTCGGAACATCCGTTACCATCCGTTGCGGTCACACAATAATAAGTAGTTGTTTGCGGTGAAACCGTAATGCTGCTTCCGGTCATGTTGTTGGTCCATAAATAGGAAACCCCGCCTGTCGCAGTGAGATTGGTACTTTGTCCCTGGATAATAAGCACATTTGAAAAAGCAGTTGCAGTCGGTAATGGATGCACCACAACATTGGCAACGGCAGCATCGGAGCAGGAGCCTGTTGTCGCCACAACGGAATAGGATCCCGGTGCAGATGGATTTATTCCGGCAGTTGTTTGACCCGTACTCCACGAATAGGATGTTCCGCCGGAAGCGGTAAGTGATGCGGCAGATCCCTGGCATATATTCAGATTACCATTAATGACTGCATTTGGAGATGGAAGCACATTCACCGTCACACTTGTTGTTCCGGTACAAATTCCATTGCCGGCTACAACCGAATAGGTAGTTGTGCTGCCGGGTGTTATTATAATTGTCGCTGTCGTTTGGCCATTACTCCACTGATAGGTGGTTCCGCCGCTAGCAGAGAGCGTTGTAGGATTTCCTCCGCAGATCGTAAGATTGGTAGCGGTCATGCTTGGAGTTGGAACGGGCAATACATTTACTGAAGCGGAGGTTGTATCAGCACACGTACCGGTTGAAACGATCACTGAATACGAAGTTGCACCGGTAGGTGAAACAGAGATAACCGCATTGGTGTTGCCATTGCTCCAGGAATAATTTGTTCCACCCGATGCGTTCAGTGTTGTACTGCTTCCGGCGCATACGGTCAGGTTCCCTGAAATGGAAGCGGTAACAGACGAAACAAAAGTGACGGTGGAAGCAACGGTATCTGCACATGCCCCGGAGGAAGCAATGACAGAATAGGTTGTGTTCGATGTAGGTGAAACGATAATCGACACATCTGTTGAACCGTTGCTCCAGGAATAATTCGTTCCGCCATTTGCAGTAAGCGTTGTGCTGCTGCCGCCACAGACGATCAGATTTCCTGCTATGGCTCCAACGATGTTGGAAGCAACGGTGACTGTGGCTGACGCAGTATCAGCACAGGCCCCGGAAGACGCAATGACAGAGTAGGTTGTATTTGCAGTAGGTGAAACGGTTATTGATGAACCGGTTGAGCCTGTTGTCCAAGAATAATTATTCCCTCCTGATGCAGTTAACGTGATGCTGCCACCTGAACAAATAGTGGTTGCTCCGGAAATTGCTGCAGCAACATTATTGGAAATTGTAATTGTGATGCTGGTTGTATCGGCGCAGGTTCCCGATGAAGCAATAACAGAATAAGTTGAAGTAGCAGTTGGTGATACAGTTATTTGGGCTGCGGTTGAAGTAGTACTCCACGAATAACTGCTTCCTCCGGTTGCAGTGAGTGTTGTCGGGCTGCCCGGGCAAATGGTTGTATTTCCTGAAATGCTTGCTGTGATCCCATTTGAAACTGTTACCGTTGCGCTTGCCGTATCGGCACAGGTTCCGGAGGAGGCAATGACAGAATAGGTAGTGTTCGTTGTAGGTGATACAGTAATGGTAGAACCGGTTGAACCCGTTGTCCACGAATAATTATTTCCTCCCGATGCGTTCAGAATGGCGCTTCCTCCTGTACAAATGGTTGTTGCGCCTGTAATGACTGCCGTAATATTATTGGAAATGGTAAGTGTGATGCTGGCTGTATCGGCGCAGGTACCCGAGGATGCAATTACCGAATAAGTGGAAGTAGCAGTTGGAGAAACTGTGATAGAAGCTGACGTGGACGTTGTACTCCAGGAATAACTGCTTCCTCCGGTTGCGGTGAGTGTTGTCGGGCTGCCCGGACAAATGGTGGTGTTGCCGGAAATACTTGCGGTGATCCCGCTTGAAACGGTCACCGTAACACTGGCTGTATCAGCGCAGGCCCCGCTGCCGGCAAATAAAGAATAAGTGGTATTAGTGGTAGGAGAAACGGTGATGGAAGAACCGGTAGAGCCTGTTGTCCAGGAATAATTTCCTCCTCCGCTGGCCGTCAGTGTGGTTGTGCCGCCTGAACAGATCGTGGTGTTGCCTGAAATTCCAGCTACAGCATTTGAAGTTACATTCACCACCACTGTATCTTTTGCAGTCCCGCAGGAAGTTGTAGCCGAACATATATAAGTGGTCGTTGCAGCAGGTGTAGCAACCGGGTTAGAAATATTCGGATTGCTTAACCCGGTTGTTGGTGACCAGGTATAGGTGGATGCGCCCGAAGCATTCAGTGTTGTGCTGGCTGAACTGCATACCGTTACATCGGCCCCTGCTGAAATAATTCCGTTCAACGTTGCAGTGACGATTACCGGCTGATGGTAGGTGCCGGGGCAAGTACCAACATAAAAAGTATAAGTTCCGGCTGAAAGAACCGGAGTAATGAACGGGCTTCCATTCCCGATTACATTTCCCGCAACAAGTGCATCGTACCAAACAATGGTTGTTCCCAGCGGTACTGTTCCGGTAAGTGTTGCTGTAAGTGTTGCCGCTTGTCCCGCGCAGATGGTAACATTCGGCGCATTGATGACGAAGTTTGTTACCACTGCATTGTTATTTCCTGTTCCTCCTTTGGTTGCACCGTTAGGGGGAAATTGTGGATTTACGCCCGGAGAATTGGTCGTTCCGTTTGTCCCTCCGGTTGCCGTTCGGGTTGGCGTGCCTGATGATACAGCAATATACCCTCCTCCTCCTCCTCCTCCAGGACCTTCAGCTTCAGTCGTTGTAATTGTATTAACGGTCTGGGTTCCTCCGATTCCACCATTCGCATTTATCGTTATGCTTGTCGAACAAGTTCCGACAGAATTTATTACGATCGTTCCTCCTGCACCTCCGCCACCTGCTCCATCTATTCCTGCGCCGGTTGTATTAGAACCGTTGTTCCCGTTTGAACGGATGGTTCCTGCGCCGGAAACAGTTCCGTAATTCATCAGGTAAATTAATGCCCCTCCGTTTCCACCCTTACCTCCGTCATTGTCATCCTGATCTCCTGATCCGCCGCCGCCGCCGAGAAATAATCTTCCTGTTGAATAATCAACGGGCCTTCCTCCAAGGCCTCCGTAAGGATGGCGGTTGTCACCTCCCCATGATGTATTGCCCGGGGATGTTGTCGTTGGGTTGCGGTCACTGGCAGAAAAAGAATATCCTCCCTGTCCTCCCCCGGAGGAAGTGTTCGCAGAAAAATTTACCCACTGACGATCCCATGCAGTTGAATAGCCTGCTACCGAATTATCCGGATTTCCATGTCCGTTCCAAAGTGTAGTATCACCAGCATTTGCTCCGCCACCGCCACCGCAGTTATGTGCATCGCCGCCGCCGCCGGCATTCCCACCGGCACCTCTGCAGTACATTCCTCCATAAATATTATAACCGGCCGCCTGGTAACCAACAACTCCTTCGCCTTTTTCAGCACCCATGGAGTCATCTTTTTTTGCCGATTCATTTAGATTCCAAAAAGAATTATTTTGCACATGCGTACTTCCTCCTCTGAATCCTTTTCCGGTGGCATCTATGAAACCGCCGGCATTTATGGTTGTGTTATTCTGAACTTCGATGGCACAAATTCCTCCGATGGTACCGTTCCAGGCATCGCAGGTAATAGTGCCGCCGTTGTTAATAGTTAATGATGCATATCTTGGAACGCGGACCACGATGACTTTGCCTCCTGCAGTGTAATTGTTTTTCAACTGACAGTCCAGCGTGATAGATGTCCCGTTAGGCACACTATACACCTCTCCGAATTCCCATTTTCCGCAGTTGCTGTAATTGTTGATCATGCCCCAGGAACTGTCTCTGGGGGCCTGGTTAGGATCCCACTGGTTGGAGTCGCGGGCGCTGATCGTTGCTCCCTGCAACTGGATGATCAGGATAAGGTCTCCGGCGGCAAGGACTGCCGGAAATCTTCCGTTAGCATTTAATGTACTGGCGGCTACCGTAATAGTGGTTGCCCCCGCTGCTGCATTGGCAGTGAGTGAAGTATATTCATTAACAACAGTAGAAGTAGTTATGGCAGGAGGAGTGCCGCTTTTTCCGCGTTGGGCGTCACAGAAGCAGAAAGTAAAAATTAAAAAGGAAAAAGTAAACAGGAAGCGTACTATGCTCAAAGAAAAAAACTCATTTCGTATTTTTCGTGCCATTTCGCTTTTAGAAGATTAGGGCAAAGGAAGTAATATTTTTCTGAGGGTAAAAAATTTAAGCAACAGCTAGGTTAAAGACGAAATCAATACCTTTTTAGTTGCATATCACAAATGCAATAATTAAAGTGAAAGAGAGAGAATCAGGAAAAAATCAATACCCCAGTGTTTTTAGCATCGACTTGTAGGTCTGTTCCTTTGCAAAAAGTTTTGTTGTGATCTCTCCGTTCTCATCGCGGTCGATCAGCACATGCTTGGGCGATGGGATCAGGCAGTGTTGAATTCCGCCATAACCGGCCAATGCTTCCTGGTATGCTCCTGTGTGAAAGAATCCAATATAAAGCGGACCATCCGATCCGTGGCCGATCTTCGGGAGATAAATTTGTTCTGTATGGGCTTCGGTGTTGTAATAGTCGAGCCCATCACAGCTCATCCCGCCCAGGTTCACCCGCTGGTATTCTTTGTCCCAGTGGTTTACGGCAAGAAGAATGAACCGCTGATTAATTCCCCATGTATCCGGCAGCGTAGTGATGAACGATGAATCGATCATGTACCAGAGTTCGCGGTCGTTCTGTTGTTTCTGGTCCGCTACCGAATAAAGTGCGGCCCCGCTTTCTCCTACCGTGAACGATCCGAACTCGGTGAAAATATTCGGTTCTTTTATTTTATTCTGCTTGCAGAAAGTTTTTATCTGCGAAACAATTTCTTCAATGATATACTCATAATCAAATTCAAAGCCTAGTGAAGTACGGATCGGAAGTCCGCCGCCCACATTCAGCGAATCAAGTTCAGGGCAAATCCGCTTCAACTCTGCATACACGCTCAGGCATTTGGCGAGTTCAGTCCAGTAATAGATGGTGTCTTTTATTCCGGCGCTCACAAAGAAGTGAAGCATTTTCAGTTTCAGCTTTTTGTTTCCCTTGATGCGTTCTTTATAAAAAGGAACAATTTCCTTATAGCGGATTCCCAAACGGGAAGTATAATAATCATACGTCGGTTCTTCTTCTGATGCAATGCGGATGCCGAGGTTGCACGTTCCTTTTACGTAGCGTTTGTAATATTCCAGCTCGCTTTTGTTGTCCAGGATCGGAATTACATTCTTATAGCCGCTGTTGATGAGATCAACAATATATTGCGGATAAGGTTTGCGTTTGTATCCGTTGCAGATCACGTAGGTGTTCTTGTCGATCTTTCCCGTGCGGTATAATTCTTTGATGATCGGAATGTCATAGGCAGACGAAGTTTCAAGGTGCGCTCCGTTCTTTATTGCCTCATCCATCACAAAAGAAAAATGGGACGACTTGGTGCAGTAACAGTAAGTATAGCTACCTTTGTAATCGGCCTTTGCCATAGCAACATTGAAAAGTTTTTTGGCTTTTTGGATCTGCTGCCCGATCTTCGGAAGATACGTGATCTTCAGCGGAGTTCCGTACTGTTTGATGATGTCCATCAGCGGAACATCGCAGAAATGGAGATCTCCATCGATCACGTTGAATCCTTCCTGCGGAAAGTGGAATGTTTGCTGGATAAGGTCGCGGTATCTGTTCTTCATAGGTTACGAATAGCGAATTTTTACTAATGTTACGAATAATGAATTATTGCATTTGCTTTTTGTATTCATTTGTACATTCGTTTGCAATTCGTAATTAGTAGTGGCGCGAAGTTGAGAATAATTTGTCAAAGTAAGTAACTTGGATTGACTTTTTTTTGGTGATGTAAGTAACTCGGATTTTATATAAAACAGGTTGTCTGCATACAAATAAACGAATCAGTAACGAATATTACGAATAACACCGTGAGCAATTTGTAACATTCGCAATGGATTTGTTAATTAGTAACCAGGAATGAAAAGAATAAAACTCATAGAAGTAAAAAGTGAGATCGGCGCCGGAACGCGCGGAGCAGGCATGGGCGTGGATGCCATTAAGATCGCGTCGCTCGATTTCGGAAGTTCATTCTTTAACAGGCACGAAACGGTGGAAGTCCCCAATGAAAACAAACTTCTCTTTGAACCGTGCACGCATGATTTCGCAAAAAGAATCAATGCCGTTTATTCATTAAGTGAAAGACTTGCGGACCAGGTGGCTAAGTTCAGCAGGGAGGCAGGAACATTTCCTGTTGTGCTGGCCGGAGATCATACCTCCGCGATCGGCGTTGCTTCGGGGATCCGGATGGCGCATCCTGAAAAAAAACTGGGTATTGTCTGGATCGATGCGCATGCCGATCTTCATACGCCGTACACGTCTCCTTCCGGCAACATGCACGGAATGCCGATCGCCGCGCTGCTGAACGAGGACAACAAGGAACTTCAGATTAACAGACCGGCAAAGGAAACGATCGATTACTGGGAGAAAATAAAGAACCTGGGAGGGATATGTCCGAAGATCCACTATGAAGATATCGTATTTGTTTCGCTGCGGGATTTTGAGCGCCAGGAAGAATACCTTTTAAAAAAGCACGGTATCCGGAATATTACTGTTGACGAGCTCCGGAACCGGGGCGTTGAGCGCATCTCGGAAATGATCCTTACTGCGTTTGAAGCGTATGACCTGATCTACATTTCATTTGATGTGGATTGTATGGATCCGGAAATTTCAAAAGGCACCGGAACGCCTGTTCCCGGCGGACTTACCGAGAAAGAAGCGGGTAACCTGATCTTGCATTTGCTGAAAAGCAAAAAGGTTTGTTGTTTCGAAATTGTGGAGATAAATCCCACGCTCGACAAAGAGAACCTGATGGCAGAAAATGCTTTTGAGATCTTGCTGAAAGCCACAAACCAACTGGTAAACGATTTTTAGAATACTACGAATTACGAATATGCACGAATTACGAATAGAAAATATACTGACGGCGAAATCCATCGAGGCGATAAAAAACCGTTTCGATCAATCCGTGTCTCCCAACCAGATCACGTTTCAGAAAACCAAACCGGAGTTTGAAGGAGATATCACTTTGCTCGTTTTCCCGCTCACAAAAGTTTCTAAAAAATCTCCGGAGCAGACAGCGGAAGCAATTGGAAATTATCTGAAAGCAAATGTTCCGGAAGTAACTGCTTACAATGTTGTAAAAGGTTTTCTGAACCTGGTGATCGGAGATGAGTACTGGATAAAGTATTTAGAGAATCAGGAATCAAGTATCAAGAATCAGGAGCCGGCCACGGAAACAGTCATGGTAGAATTTTCTTCCCCCAACACAAACAAGCCGCTTCACCTCGGGCATATCCGTAATAATTTACTCGGTATTTCTGTTTCTGAAATATTAAAAGCTGCAGGAAAAAAAGTGATCCGCGTGAACCTGGTGAACGACCGGGGCATTCACATTTGCAAATCCATGCTGGCGTGGCAGAAATGGGGGAACGGGGAAACGCCGGAGTCGAGCAAAATGAAAGGCGATCACCTTGTGGGAAAGTACTATGTTATGTTTGATCAAGAGTTCAAAAAGCAAGAAGCATCCCTTCCAGACGGGCATTGGGCATTAGAGAAAGCTTCAATGCCATTGAGAGTAGAAATTCAAGAAATGCTCCGCAAATGGGAATCAGGCGATCCCAAAACCATTGAGCTTTGGAAAAAAATGAACGGATGGGTGTATGATGGATTTTCAAAAACTTATAAAGACCTCGGCGTTGAATTCGAAAAAACCTATTATGAATCAGAAACGTACTTACTGGGAAAACAAATTGTAGAAGAAGGAGTAAGTAAAGGAATTTTCAAAAAGAGAGATGACGGTTCTGTCTGGGTTGATCTGACTGGAGACGGATTAGATGAAAAACTTTTATTGAGATCCGACGGAACCTCGGTGTATATCACGCAGGATATTGGAACGGTAATGCAGCGGTTAGAGGATTTTAAGGAATCTAAAATAAACAAGCTCATTTACGTAGTTGGAAATGAACAGGACTATCATTTCAAAGTGTTATTCTTAATTATTAAAAAACTTGCTGGTGCAAAAGTCCTCCCCTTCGGGGAGGATTTAGGTGGGGCCTCACTATTCCATCTTTCATACGGCATGGTGGATCTTCCTTCGGGAAAAATGAAATCGCGCGAGGGAACCGTGGTGGATGCGGATGACCTCATCGATGAAATGATCCATACGGCAAAAGCAAAAACGCAGGAGCTCGGAAAAGCCGATGATCTTTCGGCAGAAGAAGCGGAGAACCTGTACCGGATGATCGGGATGGCCGCTCTCAAATATTTTATTCTTAAAGTGGATCCAAAAAAGAGAATGCTGTTCAATCCGGAAGAGTCGATTGATTTCAACGGAAATACGGGCCCGTTCATTCAGTATACATATGCGCGCATAAAGTCAGTAATGCGCAAATCCCCAATTCCAAGTCCCAAATCACAAACCCCAGCCAACAGCCTGCATCCTAATGAAAAGAGTGTAATAAAACTGCTTCATGATTTTCCGAAAGTGATTTCCGAATCCGCAGAAACCTACAATCCAGGGCATGTTGCCAATTATGTATATGACCTGGCAAAGGAATACAATCAGTTCTATCACGAGTGTCCGATATTAAAAGCGGAAAAAGAAGAAGAAAAGAATTTCCGGCTACAACTTTCTGCAGCAACTTCAGACGTGCTGAAAAATTCTCTAAAACTACTTGGAATTGATGTGCCGGAGCGTATGTAAGTAAGTTCTCCCTTTAGGGTTGGGGCTTCTATTCCTTGATGCCGATGAGAACCACAAAACAACCTTTCTGGTTGGCTGCCGTTGCCGCCGGTATTTCGTATTCGATATAGTACGTGCCGGTTTTGTTCGGGTTGAAATTAAAGGTCGAGGACGATTTTTTTCCGCTCTCGTCAAAATACAAAATCTTCTTTTTGCCTTTCTCCATTCCGTAAATGGTAATGTTCACTTCCTGGGGAAGAACGGTCTGGCCGAAAACAAGTTTGTATTCTTCGTTGGAAAAGACCTGGAAGTCCAGCGACTCTTTCTTTGGTTTTGGTCCGTAGCTTATTTCTTTGATCACATAACTGTCGTATTGAAAAGGCGCCATGAGCGGCATACAGGATTTTACGATGGGCTTCACTTTGCACTGCTGCGCCGAAAGTTCTGGCATGGAAAGAAAAGAAAGCAAAGCAAAAGAACCTGCAGCAACCCGTATGAAAAAGTTTTTCATCATGACAATTGATTATTATTTATCCTACAATTTCTTTTCTGAGAATTTGAGTTTTTTCCGTGATCGCTTTCAGCTGAAGTTCATCCATCACGATCTTTTCATCGTCTCCTTGTACGGTGAGGTTATTGAAAAGGTTCTTCAGGTCGCTGAGCTTTAAATATAAATTCTTGAACTCCGGATCATTCTGGAAATTGGCTACCACATTCATCAGGCTGTTCAGAATGTATTTTTGTTCGGCAATGCGAAGGGCGACTTTTTCCTTATTGGCATCTTTGGTAAGCTGCGTGGCGATATACATGTTTTCGACCCATGCGCCGATAAAGATCATCAGGGTTTGCTTTTCTTTTTCGTTATCCTTCATATACATTGTTCAGGTTGTCTTTAAAGCGTTTGAGATAATCATCAGCATCAAAAATCGCCGACATGCCCAAGTCATCTGAAAGGCGCTTGATCGCTTCCATGTATTTTGATGCGTGCTGCGTCTGTTTGTTCAGTACGGTATAGGCCAGGTCCGAGCTGTAAACGCCGAGGTTCAGTGTCTTGCTTTCGGTAGAAGCATATTTCGAAACATTATCAGGTGAATTCGCAATCCCATCCATGTATTTCAGTCCCGTCTTTTTGAACACTTTTACCAGCATGAGCGGAGAAGGCAGTGAATAGAAAAAATCACTTGTCAGGCTGCCGGTATCTTTTACGGAAGTAGCAACAGAATCGCGGGCTTCTGTGATGTTCTCTTCTGTATTTTCAGAACCACAGGAATAAAAACCAAGCAATGCCGCTGCCATGACTGCGCTTAGTGAAACAGGTAAAATTGATTTCATGTCGTTAGGTTATATTAAAGCCAAAGATACTCAAACATTCAATACTTGCAAAAGCGGGTTTGCAGCGGAAGAAGAGAAATAAAAAAGTCAATCCTGGTTGCCTTGCCCGAACTTGAAACCAACTTTACCTCTTCCTGAATCTGCTTCTTTTATCTCAAATTCTTTTACATCATCCCAAATTATGGTTTCAAGCATTTCTTTGGTGCGTTCTTCTTTTTGCATAGAAGCCAGGCGGAGGTTCTGGTTTTTGACCGCTTCGGAGCAAACCTGCCTGATCGTTCGCGCATTGCCGAAATATTTGTCTTTGTTGCTGTACAGGAATTCGAAATATTTTTTCAGGTAGGACACCGCAGCCTCGTCGGGAATAACTTCTTCCCGTTTGAACTGAGAAAGAGAAATGGCAAACATTTCTTCCGGCGAGTAATCTTCAAACAGAAAGTACCGGTCGAAACGGGATTTCAAACCAGGGTTTGAAAGGATGAACTCCTGCATGTTCTCCGAATAGCCGGCCACGATCACGCCGAACTTTCCGCGGAAATCTTCCATGCGTTTCAGGATCACCTGGATGGATTCACTGCCAAAATCATACTGTGAACCCTTTCCTTGCGAGAGCGAATAAGCCTCGTCGATAAAAAGAATTCCTCCCATGGCTTCGTTGATCTTATCTCCGGTCTTGATGGCGGTTTGCCCGACATAGCCTGCCACCAATCCTTCGCGGTCGACTTCCACCAAATGGCCTTTCTCCAGGATGCCAAGCCCTTTATAAATCCTTGAAAGAATGCGGGCTACGGTTGTCTTTCCCGTTCCGGGATTTCCGGTAAACACGGTGTGCAGCGAAAATTTATTCAGCACATCTTTCCCGGTTTCCTGGTAGAAGCGAACCAGCTTCACCAATTCATTCACTTCTTTTTTGATGTTGTTCATGCCGGTCAATGCATTCAGCTCTGCCATGCTTTCATTCAGGATCGTATCAAGGTCTTTCGATTTATCGTTAGTGACAGTGGTTTTTGCCGCCTTCACCGATTGCTGGTTCTCGGTGATTACCGCTACGCCTCCTTCTTCAAAAGAATTTCCAACTTCAAAAGGAATGGTGGCGATCAGCGTATCCATGAAAACAGCATCCATGGTATATCGCCCTTCTTTCCAGGTTCCGGGAGCGTCGCTTCCCCATCCGGGATAAAGGGAATAGATCTGGCCGGCCGTGTTGGCGGTCACATATTTCAGTACTGAGTTTTTTCCTTTGGGCTGAAGCGCATCATCGTAGAAATTAAAAATGATTTCTGCGTAATAATCTTTCTGCGTTTTATTTTTGAAATTGAATTCTCCCCAAAGGAACCGCGTATCTTTCTGGCTGAACTTGTTCAGGTATTTTTTTACCGGTTGCGTTGAGCCTTGCCCGTCTCCTTCAAAAAGTTTGACGGATTCAATTTCAAAGTAGGGGTTCTCCCCGATCTTTACTTTTCCGACATCCTCCACATAAAATTTTGCTTCCCCGATCTTAACTTCATCGACATACGCTTCCCACACGTAATCTCCCCGGAGCCAATACGCGCCGAGTGTGGCATTTCCCCATGCATCACGGACGTACACCACATTTTCTTCTTTCAGGATCTTTCTTTTCTGATCAAGATTGCATAGCTCATTTTTCTGACTTCCATTAATGAAAAAACATTTCAGCCGGAAAGATGCTTCCCAGTCTTCTTCGTCAAAGAGTTTATTGAAGAAAGAAAGTTCAGTCCGCATATAGGTGGTTTCGTAGCGGTCAAATACTTTACGGTATTTTTTTGTGCCGTCTGCCATCCATTCATCCGATGAGTGGACCTTCAGGTCCCTGAACTTGTATTTGATCGCCATTTGTTTGGAGGAATTTCCTTCCGGCTGGCTTTTCTGTTCAGGATTTTGTTCCTTCTTTTTATCGTCGCGGCTGAAAAACATGAGATGAGAATTACAGGAACTAAAGTAGAAAATATCAGGTAAAATCCTTTAGAATTTATAAAGATGTTTTGAACGATTGAGTATATTTACGTCCTTTTTATTCTTTAGCCATGAGATTATTCGAGATCCTGTACCAGTTCCATTCAAAATTTCCAAAACAAGATTGCCTTTCCAAAAAGGAAAACGGGAAATGGATTTCTTATTCCACGCAGGATTTTATTGACTACTCAGAAAATCTCGCCTGTGGGTTGCTTGCACTGGGTGTACAGCGCGAAGACAAGATCGCCATCATCGCCAACAACCGCCCCGAATGGAATTTTGCCGACATGGGCATCCAGATGAGCGGCGCGGTAAGCATCCCGATCTATCCTACGATTTCGGAACATGACCTTACCTTTATTCTGAACGATGCGCAGGTAAAATTTGTTTTTGTTTCAAGCGAGGAATTATTTAAAAAACTTAAAACGATCGCATCCGGTGTTTCAAGCATCCAGGAGATCTATACGTTCAATAATGTTCCGAATGCAAAACATTTTACTGACCTTGTTGAATTTGGGAAAAAAAACCACAACGAAGCCAAACTGAAATCAATAAAAGATTCTATAAAAGGATTGGACCTTGTTACTATATTATATACATCGGGAACTACCGGAACTCCTAAAGGCGTGATGCTTTCTCACGACAATCTTTTTTCAAATGTATATGCGGTGCGGGAACTTCCTCCTGCCGGTTACCACGACCGCTGCCTGAGTTTCCTTCCGCTCAATCACATTTATGAGCGGATGCTTAATTACACGTACATGTACCTGGGTGTTTCAATTTACTATGCAGAAAGCCTGGATACAATTGCCGATAATCTCCGCGAAATAAAGCCGCAGGTTTTTTCATGCGTTCCCCGGTTGCTGGAAAAAGTGTACGATAAAATTATTGCAAAAGGATCGGAACTCACCGGCGTGAAGCATAAATTATTTTTCTGGGCGCTTGCGCTGGGAGAGAAATTTGAAGGTGTCGGCAAAGGAAGTTGGTGGTATAATTTTCAATTGGGAATCGCCAACAAATTAATTTTTTCCAAATGGAGGGAAGCCCTGGGTGGAAATGTGCGAGCGGCAGTTTCCGGAGGCGCTGCTTTGAATCCGCGGCTTGCACGGATCTTCTGGAGCGCACAAATTCCTATTCTAGAGGGATACGGATTGACAGAAACTTCCCCGGTTATTGCAGTAAACAACTTAAAGCCTAACGGTACAAAATTTGGAACGGTAGGGCCGGTGATCGAAAACGTAAAAGTGAAAATTGCGGAAGACGGAGAAATACTTTGCAAAGGCCCGAATGTGATGATCGGTTATTACAAACGTCCGGAAGCAACGGCCGAAGTGATCGACAAAGATGGCTGGTTTCATACGGGCGATATCGGAATTATTGAAGACGGAAAATTTCTGAAGATCACTGACCGCAAAAAAGAAATTTTCAAAACGTCGGGCGGAAAATACATCGCTCCGCAGATGATCGAGAACAAACTGAAGGAAGTTTCGCTGATCGAGCAGGCGATGATCATCGGTGAGAATCAGAAATTCGCTTCTGCGCTTATTGTCCCTTCGTTCATCAAAATAAAAGAAATGTATGCGAAGCAGGGAAAAACATTTACCACAAACGAAGAAGCAATAAAAAATCCGGAAGTAATTAGAATGATCCATGAGGGTATCGAGAAAGTAAATAAGAGCCTGGCGCAATACGAATCCATTAAAAAGTTTGAACTTCTTCCGCATGACTGGACCGTTGACAGCGGAGAAATGACCCCAAAGCTTTCGTTAAAACGGAAAGTGATCTTAGAAGCGAATAAAAACCTGATAACAAAAATATACAATGAATAACGTCATTGCGAGGAGCGGAGCGACGAAGCAATCTCACAGAATTATTTTTGAGATTGCTTCGCTCCTTGCTTCGCCAAAGCGCTTCGCGAAGGCGAGTTGCTCGCAATGACGAAAAATTATTTTATGAAAAAAGTAATAAAAAAAGTAGCCGTTCTCGGCTCGGGAGTTATGGGAAGCCGGATTGCCTGTCATTTTGCAAATATCGGGGTGGAAGTTCTTTTGCTGGACATTGTTCCCAAGGATGCAGCAGCGGATAAAAAATCGCGCAACAAAATTGTGAACGATGCGCTGGCGTTTGCGCTGAAGTCGAACCCCTCGCCGATCTACAAAAAATCTTTTGCCAATAGAATTACTACGGGAAATTTCGAAGACGATATGAAAAATATTTCCACCTGCGACTGGATCATTGAGGTGGTGGTGGAAAGACTGGACATTAAGAAAATTGTTTTCGATAACGTAGAGAAGTTCCGCAAACCGGGCTCGCTTATCACTTCCAACACTTCTGGAATACCAATTCACTTGATGCTGGAAGGAAGAAGTGAGGACTTTCAGAAAAATTTCTGCGGATCACATTTTTTCAATCCGCCGAGATATTTAAAGCTTCTTGAGATAATTCCAACTCCGAAAACGTCACAGGATGTTTTGGATTTTTTCATGCACTACGGCGATCTTTATCTTGGCAAGACCACAGTTCTCTGCAAAGACACACCTGCGTTCATCGCCAATCGTATCGGAGTTTTTGGGATCATGAGTTTGTTCCACCTTGTTGAAAAAATGGGATTGACGGTGGAGGAAGTCGATAAACTTACCGGCCCGGTTCTTGGCCGGCCGAAATCTGCAACCTTCCGCACCTGCGATGTGGTTGGATTGGATACGCTGATTCATGTGGCAAACGGTTTGGCGCAGGGAGTCCAGAACGATGAATCGAAGGAGTTTTTTAAACTACCTGCGTACGTTGCGAAGATGAGTGAAAATAAATGGCTGGGGGATAAAACAGGGCAAGGATTTTATAAAAAAGTAAAATCGGCCGGAGGAAAATCAGAGATCCAGGCGATGGATCTGAAAACGCTGGAATACAAACCCTCTCAAAAAGTAAAATTCGCAACACTTGAACAAACCAAGCCGATCGATAATCTGAAGGACCGTTTGAAAGTGATGATCGCAGGAAAAGACAAAGCCGGTGATTTTTACCGCGCGTCGTTCTTCGGATTGTTCCAGTACGTTTCGAACCGCATTCCTGAAATTTCGGATGAGCTTTATAAAATTGACGATGCCATGAAAGCCGGTTTCGGATGGGAGCTCGGCCCGTTCGAATACTGGGATGCGCTGGGCGTGAAAGAAACGGTTGCGTTCATGGAGAAATCCGGAAGCAAGCCTGCGAAATGGGTTTATGATCTTATTGCTTTAGGGAAAAATTCTTTTTATGCGGTAGAAAATAATTCCAAAAAATATTACGACATCCCTTCAAAATCGTATAAAGCAATTCCCGGAACGGAAGATTATATTTCTCTTGAGATCATCCGTCCGACAAAAACCGTTTGGAAAAATTCCGGAGCGACTGTTACGGATATTGGCGATGGTATCATTAACCTGGAATGGAACACGAAAATGAATTCCATCGGCGGTGAAGTGATCGAAGGTGTGAACAAAGCGATCGAGATCGCGGAAAAAGATTTCAAAGGACTGGTGATCTCCAACGAAGGCGCCAATTTCTCTGCCGGAGCAAACGTAGGAATGATCTTCATGCTGGCAGTGGAGCAGGAGTGGGACGAACTGAACTTTGCCGTGAAAGCATTTCAGAACGCGATGATGCGCGTGCGTTACTCGTCGATTCCCGTGGTGGTGGCTCCGCATAATTTGGCGCTCGGCGGCGCGTGTGAAATGAGCATGCATTCCGATAAAGTGGTGGCGCATGCGGAAACCTATATGGGACTTGTAGAATTTGGTGTTGGACTCATTCCCGGTGGCGGCGGTTCAAAAGAATTTGCCGTTCGTCTTTCGGATGAACTGCAGGAAGGCGATGTAGAGTTGAATAATTTTCGCGATAAATTTTTGACCATCGGCCAGGCGAAGGTCGGAACATCGGCATACGAGGCATTTGACCTTGGTTATCTCCGGAAAGGAATTGACCGCGTGGTGGTTTCGTATCCTCGTTTGCTGGCAGAAGCAAAAGCAGAATGCCTGAAACTTTCTGTCGGCTACAGCCAGCCGGTTCCGAGAAAAGATATCCGTGTGCTGGGCAGGCAGGCGCTTGGGCTTGCCTACTTAGGTGCCGATTCCATGCTGAACGGAAATTATATTTCAGAACACGATGTGAAGATCTCTCAGAAGCTGGCGTATGTTCTCTGCGGCGGCGATCTTTCTTCGCCGACGTTGGTAAGCGAACAATATTTACTGGATCTGGAACGGGAAGCGTTCATGTCACTTGCCGGTGAAAAGAAAACGCTGGAACGGATCCAGTCTATTCTTGTTGGCGGGAAAGTTTTGAGGAATTAGAGTCAGTAAGCTTTATTGCCCAAAGCGATCTCCAATTCAAACAATTTGAATTATATATTGAGTATTTTTACTCAGTATATTGAGTATTTTGTATATTCGAACAAAATAACAAAATGAGGTTTACCCGTGAACAGTTTAAAAGAATTGTCTCCCGCCTTGAAGAGCCGCGCAGGTTTATACAGGTAATTGCCGGCCCGCGGCAGGTGGGAAAAACAACCCTTACTCTTCAGTGTCTCAAAAAGATAAAAATTTCCTCTCATTATGTTTCAGCTGACGAATCGGGCGATTTACGTTCAGTGTGGATCGATCAGCAATGGGAAGCTGCGCGGTTGAAAATCAAGGACACAAAGGGAATAGTGCTTGTTATAGATGAAATTCAAAAAATTCATAACTGGAGTCAAACAGTTAAAAAAAACTGGGACAGCGACAGCCGGAATAAAGTAAAAGTGAAAGTTGTTTTGCTCGGCTCATCACAACTCCTGATCCAAAAAGGACTTACCGAATCACTTGCCGGAAGGTTTGAGATCACAAAACTTTCGCATTGGTCTTTTTCTGAAATGAGGTCCGCGTTCGATTATACTCCGGAGGAATTTGTATGGTTTGGCGGCTATCCCGGCGCTGCTTCACTAATGGATGATGCCAATCGCTGGAAGGATTACATTCTGCATTCATTAATCGAAACAACCATCTCCAAGGATATTTTAATGTTAAACAGAGTAGATAAACCGGCTTTGCTCCGCCATCTTTTTGAATTGGGTTGTACGTATTCCGGACAAATACTTTCGTATAATAAAATGCTGGGGCAATTGCAGGAAGCGGGAAATACAACTACCCTTGCTCATTACCTGGAATTACTCGATACGGCAGGATTGCTTTGCGGTATAGAAAAATATTCAGGAAGTGCTGTGCAAACCCGTTCATCAAGCCCGAAATTGCAAGCAAAAGACACGGCCTTACTTTCTGTTTTCAGCGGGATAAATTATGCCGAGGCCATCAAACAACCTGCAGTTTGGGGAAGGCATGTGGAGTCGGCAATAGGTGCCCACTTAGTGAATTGTTCCGACGCAGGAGGGTATACGGTATATTACTGGCGCCATCGCAACGATGAAATGGATTTTGTTTTACGTAAGAACAAGAAGCTTATTGCACTTGAAGTAAAAACAAATGCTTCAGCAAGTATGCAGGGTGCAGTCGCTTTTCAAAATTTTTATAAACCCGATAAAATCCTTTTGGTAGGCGACTCTGGAATAAAGTGGCAGGAGTTTCTGAAAATGGACCCGGGTAAGTTGTTTTGATTTTTTTATAAACAACACTGGAGCGTATCTATCTACTCTTGTTGGCGGGAAAGTTTTGAGGAATTGATGGCATCATTATTTTTTTTTCTTAAAATCAAATGAGTACCCAATACTTACGCCTGTCCATGGCAACACAGGGCCCAATTCACCCCAAGGTTCAAAAAATCGAATTGAACCAGGTAAATTGAACCGGCTTGCATTTTTAAACTTAACAACTCCAAAGTACTGAACAATATTGATTATTGGGGAAAGAGTGGCTTTGAAAAAGAGACCTCCGTGAAGTTTTTGATAGCGATAACCCACCTTTGGTGAGGCGAATAAAAAATAATCTTTTCTAACGGTTAAATATCCAACGGAAGAATTTGTGTACTCCCAATTAGTAAATTTTTGAAAAAAAAATGTTGGCCCAATCCCTAATTCTAAATGATTGTTTTTCTTTCCGAATAAAAAGTTGTAGGAAACGGGTGCAATAACAAAAAGATCCCAGTGTGCTGGAATAATTGCCAAGCCAAAAGAAACAGAATTTTTTACTTTTTTGTTTATCCGAAAAAGCCAGTCGTAAGAAAACGAGTAAATACCTGCTTGTCCGCATAGCTCCATGTAAATGGTATTTCTTTGCGGAACAGTGTCAAGAGCTTTTATAGTTTTTAGGGAATCCCGCACCTTTCTGATTTCTTGATATTCTATTCTTCCTCTGAGAGTATCCGTTAATTTGATTGTCGGTATTAATGAGTTGTCCGACGAAAGAAGCCTGCATTTTAAAAAATATTTTTCACCAAATTTTACATCAATCGTTACAGTGTTTTCTTGTCTAGAGTTGACCCGCAATTCGGTTTTACCCTCTTTATAAAGTTTTATTTCATGTTTTGAGTTGTATTTTGATTTGCAAATTACTGAATCGCCAAGGTGAATTTTAAAATCACCAACAAAATCGCCTTTAGGGTGATAAATATAGAGCGTAGCAAATTTTGGTATAGAAGTATTGGTTGCTACACTATCTGTTTTCTGTGCGTAAGAAATAATAGGAAAAATAAAAACCAATGAAACAACCAATTGCATTGGGAGGTAATTTTTCATCTAACAAATTTACATTGTTTTTTTGAAGATTCCTTTGAAACATACAACTCATTCAAAGCCGGGTCGCTCATTCATGCGAGTTGGATCAGCAGGAAAAGGAGGGAAGAGGAAATGAAATCAGCTTACGCCTTCTTCAGTGTAATTACTGTTACTTCCGGCCAGATTCCAACCCTGCCGGGGAAACCAATGAAGCCAAGCCCGCGGTTCACGTAGAGGTACCGATTATTTTCTTCGTACAAACCTGCCCAGCGTTTGTATTTTAACTGCGCAGGAGAAAACCGTAAGCCCGGAATCTCCAAACCAAACTGTGCCCCGTGTGTGTGTCCGGCGAGTGTAAGGTGTATATGCGTTTTATGGTTCATCACCTGTTCTTCCCAGTGCGAGGGATCGTGCGAGAGCAGGATCTTGAACGCACCGTCTTTAGTTCCTTTCAATGTTTTATTAAAATCGCCGTACTGCGCAAAACCTTTTCCCCAGTTTTCCATTCCGAGAAGTTCAAGATGCTCTCCGTCTTTTTCTATTCGGGTGTTCTCGTTCCGCAGCAGTTTGAATCCAAGCTGCTCATGTGTTTTGAAAAGACGCTGCATATTTTCCTGTTTGGCTTGTGCCGAAGGCCATTGCAAATAATCGCCGTAATCGTGATTGCCGAGAATGGAATATTTTCCCATCGGCGCTTTCAGTTTGCTGAACACATCCGCCCACGGTTCCATTTCCGTTGCTTTGTCGTTCACCAGGTCGCCGGTGAAAAAAATAATATCAGACTTCTGTTCATTGATAAGATTAACGGCATGGTTCACCGCTTCTGCATCGTCAAAACTTCCTATGTGCAGGTCGGAGATCTGCGTGATCGTCATTCCGTGAAAAGCATCCGGCAGGTCTTTGAATGAAAGTTCCGAACGGTGTACTTTGAAATTATATTTTCCTTTTACGATCCCGTGCAGAATTCCAAGCGCAGGAATGGCTGCCACAAACCCGGCCATCCAGCCGATGAATTGCCGCCTTGATTCAAAGTACGGGACATCGGTTGTGAATCCGGTCAGCTTGTAAATGCCGACACCTCCCGCACGAAATAAACGATAGATATCTTCCACACCGAAAAAGAAAAGCATCACGATCTTCGGAATATACAGGAACATCAGCATGCCCATGGTCCATTTTACCGGAGGAGCAGCCGGGCCTTCATCCCGTGAGAAAGAAAGAAACATATAGATCGCAAGCAAATAAAAAGCGATCGTCAGCCCCCAGTATCCGAGTGAAACAAAAAAGCGGGAACGGGCGGATGAAAATGCATCCCTAATTCCCGAAAAAATATAAAGATCGAGGAGAAAGATAACACCTAAAATAAGCAACAGGCGCGGGATAAGGGAATGCGGCGTCATAAGGATCGTATGCTAATATAGTCGGAATAACCTGCACAATATTGTAGGATTTCCAAAATAATTATCAGTTCCTGCAAAGTTTTAATGGGAACCATTTCTTCGGCCATTGATTTTTAATTAACCTTGCACATGAAAATTTCAAATAATAAAATATTGATCACCGGCGGTGCTTCCGGTATCGGCTATGGACTTGCTGAACAGTTTCTCAAAGAGAACAACACTGTTATCGTTTGCGGAAGAAGGGAATCTCTTCTAAGAGAAATTTCAGCGAAACATTCATCGATCATTACAAAAGCATGTGATCTTTCAAATCCTGAGGGAAGGGAAGAACTTTACAACTGGATATCTGACAAGCACAGCGATCTGAACGTGCTGATCAACAATGCAGGCATTCAGCAGTGGATGTCGGTCAGCGAACGGAATTTTTATTTGCGCGCGAAAGATGAGATCGCTATTAATATAGAAGCGCCGCTTCATCTTACTTCCTTATTTATAAACCTGAAATCACTGGATACCATTATAAATGTAACGTCAGGACTTGCTTTTGTTCCGCTGGTGAAAGTTCCGGTGTATTGTGCGACAAAAGCTTTTTTTCATTCCTTCACGCTTTCGCTGCGTCAGTCGCTCAAACAAAAAAATATTGAGGTCATTGAACTGATCCCGCCGGCGCTGAACACCGATCTCGGCGGAAAAGGCCTGCACGATCACGCTCCCCCGGTAAGTGAATTTGTTGCATCAGTCTTTGAACAATTGAAAGAAGGAAAGACAACGATTACATTCGGAATGAGCGACGGAATGGCAAAGGCCGGTCCCGATGACCTGCAAAAAGTTTTTGTGCGGATGAATTCCGGAAGCTGATCATTTCAAAATACCCAAGCATTCATGCGGATCGACGAGTTGCGGGAGTATTGTATTTCAAAACCCGATGTGGAAGAAAGTTCTTCCTTCGGAGCAGACATCCTTTTATTTAAAACGGCCGGAAGAGTATTTCTCATCTGCGGAATCGAAGAGGTGCCGCTGCAGTTCAATGTAAAATGCGATCCGGCGCTGGCGCTTGAACTCAGGGAACAGTACAGCTGCGTTATTCCGGGGTACCATATGAACAAAAAACATTGGAACACAGTAATTGTAGATGGCACCGTGGATATTAAATTAATTCGTGGCTGGATCGATCATTCTTATGACCTGGTAAAAGAGAAGAACAGTAAAAAGAAGAAAAACAGAAAATGATTTACTGGTTGAATCCGCGTATTTTCACTACAGAAATTACCTTAAACTTCTTGCAAAAAACATCTCTTCTAAGGATAGAATTTGTTTAACTTTGAAAACATTTTTAATACTTAAAAAGAAAGTTTCATACTTCACAATTTAAAATATGAACACATACATAGTCGCGGGATTCAGAAGTGCAGTTGGGAAAGCCAACAAGGGCGGTTTCCGTTTTAAACGGACCGATGACCTGGCAGCAGAAGTTATTCGTCACCTAATGAAATCAGTTCCGAACGTGAACAAGGACCAGGTGGATGACCTGATCGTCGGGAATGCAATGCCGGAAGCCGAACAAGGATTGAATATGTCGAGATTCATTTCTCTTCTGGCATTTGATTCAGACAAAGTTCCGGGAATGACGGTGAATCGTTATTGTGCATCCGGATTGGAATCCATAGCGATTGCAAGCGCGAAAATAAATGCCGGACTGGCAGAATGTATCATTGCCGGCGGCGCCGAAAGCATGAGCCTGATCCCGATGGGCGGCTGGCGCATCGTTCCGAATTTTGAAGTTGCAAAAGTTCATCCTGATTATTACTGGGGAATGGGACTGACGGCTGAAGCAGTTGCCAAAGAATATAAAGTATCACGCGAAGACCAGGATAAATTTTCACTGAACTCACACCTGAAAGCCGTAGCGGCAATCAAAGCGGATAAGTTTAAAGACGAAATTGTTCCGATAAAAATTTCTGAAACCTATCTGGATGAAAACGAAAAAAAGAAAACCCGCGAGCTGGTGGTAACCACCGATGAAGGGCCGCGCGCTGATACAAATCTGGAATCACTTGCAAAATTGAAACCGGTTTTCGCTGCTAACGGAGTGGTGACAGCCGGAAATTCTTCCCAGACCTCCGATGGGGCTGCGTTTGTAATGGTGGTGAGCGAGAAATTCATGAAAGCAAATAATCTCAAACCGATCGGCCGCCTGGTGAGTTATGCTGCAGCGGGCGTTCCTCCGCGTGTGATGGGAATCGGCCCGGTGGCTGCCATTCCAAAAGCGTTGAAGCTGGCCGGTTTAAAACAAGATCAAATCGATTTAGTGGAATTGAACGAAGCCTTTGCATCGCAGTCACTCGCCGTGGTCGGTGAACTGAAATTAAATCCCGAGATCGTGAATGTGAACGGCGGTGCAATAGCACTCGGCCATCCGCTCGGATGTACCGGGGCAAAACTTTCGGTCCAGTTGTTTAACGAACTCCGCCGCCGCAAAAAGAAATACGGAATTGTTTCCATGTGTGTGGGAACGGGACAAGGGGCGGCCGGGATCTTCGAGATGTTGGAATAAAGATGTTGGATATTGGAATATGGAGTATAGATAAAAGTGATGCATAACTTCAGAGAGTTAAATATTTGGAAGGACGCGATGGGAATTACAAAATCGGTTTACAAATTGACGAAAACCTTTCCTTCTTCTGAACAATACGGATTAACATCGCAGATAAACAGAGCGGCGGTTTCAATTCCTTCGAATATTGCGGAAGGTGCGGGAAGAGGAGGAAATAAAGAATTTATCCAGTTCTTGTTTGTTTCGCTCGGTTCTTCCTTTGAACTCGAAACACAACTTCTGTTAGCAAATGAATTCGGATATTTGAAAAAGGAAGAACTTGAAACAATTCAAAACAACTTAACAAAGCTTGAGAAAATGATTAACTCACTAATAACCACTCTTAAAAAATAATACTCACAATACAATTTCTACTATCCAATGTCTAACATCCAAAATCTAACCGCTGCTTTAAAAGGCGGAGAATTCCTTATCAAAGAAACCGAAGCACAATCTATTTTCATCCCTGAGCAGTGGAATGAAGAGCAAAAGATGATCGCGCAATCATGCACCGACTTCCTCGCGCAGGAAGTATGGCCTAACCTCGACAAGATTGACGCGCAGGAAGAAGGGCTCATCGTAAAGCTTCTGAACAAAGCCGCTGACCTTGGTTTGCTCGGGTTGAATGTGCCTGAGCAGTACGGCGGATTTGAAAAGGATTTTGTCACCGGAATGCTGGCCACGGAAGTTCTTGGTGCAGGCTATTCATTTGCAGTTGCTATCTCTGCACATACCGGCATTGGAACACTTCCGATCTTATATTACGGCACTGAAGCACAGAAAAAAAAATACATGCCCAAACTCGCCAGCGGCGAATGGAAAGCCTGCTACTGCCTGACCGAACCGAGTGCCGGTTCTGACGCGAACTCGGGAAAAACAAAAGCAGTTCTTTCTGCCGATGGAAAACATTACATATTGAACGGGCAGAAAATGTGGATCACCAACGGGGGGTTTGCCGATGTGTTCACCGTGTTCGCAAAAATTGATAATGACGAAAATCTTTCTGCCTTCATCGTAGAAAAAAGTTTTGGCGGGATCACTTTGAACCCTGAAGAGCATAAAATGGGGATCAAAGGAAGTTCAACGCGGCAGGTTTTCTTTAACGATTGTAAAGTTCCGGTTGAAAACCTGTTGAGCGACAGGCAAAACGGGTTTAAGATCGCTGTGAATATTTTGAATATAGGTAGGGTGAAACTCGGAGCAGCGGCTGTCGGCGCCTCAAAACAAGTTTCTTCAAAAGCGATCCAATATGCCAACGAGAGAAATCAGTTCGGACGGCCCATTTCGAAATACGGAGCCATCCGTTATAAAATTGCGGAGCAGGCAATACGAATTTATGCAGCCGAAGCGGCAGTGTATCGTGCTTCTCAGAATATTGAAGATTCTATTCATGCGCTGGCTGAAGGCGGAATGGAATACGGAAAAGCGATCCTGAAAGGTGTAGAACAGTTTGCGCCGGAAGCAGCGATCCTTAAAGTTGCCGGAAGTGAAGCATTGGATTACGTGGTGGATGAAGGCGTTCAGATCTACGGAGGAATGGGTTATTCTGCTGATGCACCTATGGACCGCGCTTACCGCGATTCACGCATCAACAGGATCTTTGAAGGGACCAATGAGATCAACCGCATGCTGATCGTGGATATGATGCTGAAACGCGCCATGAAAGGAGAATTGGATCTTATGGGCCCGGCAACAAAAATTGCCGGTGAACTGATGAGCATTCCTGATTTTGGAGGCGAAGACACGGCGTTGTTCGCCCCAGAGAAAAAATACCTGAAGAATTTCAAGAAAGCAGTATTGATGGTAGCAGGAGGGGCAGCGCAAAAACTGATGATGGAACTGGCAAAGGAACAGGAAGTCCTGATGAACATTGCCGACATGCTGATCGATCTGTACGTATCGGAATCCGTTCAGCTGAGGGTGGAGAAGCTGGTTTCGATGAAAGGCGAAGAAGCCTGCAAAGAACAGATCGCCATGATGCGGGTGTGTATCAATGATGCCGCTGACCGGATCAATAAGAACGGGAAAGATGCCATTTGTTCTTTTGCTTCAGGAGATGAACTTCGTATGATGCTGATGGGATTGAAACGGTTCACTAAAACAGAACCTTTTAACGTCAAGGAAGCGAGAAGAACGGTAGCGGCAAAGCTGATCAGCGAGAATAAATATTGTTACTAAGGGAGTTGGAGGTCCTGTAACTGTTTGAATTTTTTCACCTTGAAAGAAGTTCTTTTCTTTCCCTGGCTTACATAAACCGTAATTCCTTTGGAGCAATTGAAATAAACCGGAATAGGATGCGGGCATGTTCCGCATTTTACAGGAGCCGCCATCGCTTGACTGAAAGCGAATTCACAATATTTTTTTTCTGTTTTATTGTAGTAAACCTGGATTGAAGCGGTATCAGCAATTGTTTTTACGGAGTCAATGACAATACTATCATTCCATTTGCTCTTTATTCCTACCGTATAGTTCATAAAGATCCCCCCAACTCCTCCAAATGTTTTTTGCCGGGTGGCAAGCGCCACCTTCATTTGAGAAAACGCAGAAGTGATCAAGCAGCAAACCGTAATTATTGATACAGCCCAATTTTTCATCCTTAATATTTTATTCGAAGATAGATTTTCTTTGTAATATTGATTCATGAAATGGATATTTACATCTGTCTTCCTACTTCTTACTTCTTATTTATTTTGTCAGCTGCCGGATGGTGACATTTGGCTTTTCGACATCAAAGACAGTGCAGGGAAAATATTGACCCGGAATGGAGAAAATATCACCAACCGGAAAGGTTATGACAATCAACCTGCCTTTTCACCTGACGGGAAGTACATCCTCTTTTCTTCTCAGCGTGACAGTACCGGAACTACCGATATATATAGGTATGACCTGACTACAAAAAAAACCACCCGGTTCACTAAAACACCTGCCAGCGAATACTCACCTACTTTTAGTCCTGACGGGAAATATGTTTCGGTAGTGATGGTGGAGAAAGATTCGGCACAGCGTTTATGGAAATTTCCTCTAGCGGGTGGATCGCCGGAATGCATCATGAAGACTGTGGATTCCATCGGCTATTTTTATTGGATAAATAAAGACAGTGTTGCTGTTCATGTGTTGACAAAACCGGCTTTCACGTTGCAAATTGCAAACATTCATACACAGAAGGCAAAAATTATTGCCGACAGTATCGGCAGGTGTATGCGGATGCACAATGGAAATTTATGGTACACTACTTCGTCCGGGCACTTTAATAATGTCTTTGAATACTCCTTTAAGTCGAAGACTTCCCTATTAAAAGGAGTGATCGAAAGCGAAGATTATTGTTTTAGAGGAACAAATGAAATTTGGTCCTGTTCTGATAACACAATTGTTTCTGGATACATGAGCAGTAAAGAAGGTGCCGATGAGATCGTTAATTTCAGTTCATACGGCCTGGCAAAAATTACACGAATAGCGATCAGTCCGGATGGGAAAAAACTGGCAGTAGTTTCCAATAAATAATTATAATACATCAACCTTATTCTGATCTTATGTACGAACATCATACCCATCCGCTTCTTCCGAAGAAGAAATTCTATCAGCGTTTATTCTGGAATTTTTTATGGGGAGGAGTGATCGTGGCATTTTCTCTTTTCATTGGGATCCTTGGCTATCATTTCACGGAGAACATAGGATGGCTTGATTCATTGCTCAACGCTTCCATGATCCTCACCGGAATGGGCCCTGTAAACCCAATGATAACTGCCGCCGGAAAATTATTCGCATCGTTCTATGCGCTTTTCAGCGGGGTGGTATTCCTCACTACGATTGCTTTTGTTCTTTCACCCGTTGCGCATCGCTTCTTACATAAATTTCATTTAGAAGAAAAAGAAAAATAATTACTATGAATTTTCTCCCAAAGGATATAGAAGATTACGCGTTAAAGAATTCAGATGCTGAGTTGGAAGTGCTGAAGCGCCTGAACCGCGAAACACATTTGAAAATGACCATGCCACAGATGCTTTCAGGACATATGCAGGGACTCATGCTGCAGTTCTTCAGCAAGATGATCCGGCCCAAAAATATCCTGGAGATCGGAACTTTCACAGGGTATTCTGCCATTTGCCTGGCCCAGGGATTGCAGGAAGGAGGCCTGTTGCATACCATTGATGTGAATGAAGAGTTTAAGAAAATCATCACACGATATATAAAGGAAGCAGGTTTACAGGGGAAAATCACGCTTCATATAGGGGACGCTGTTAATATCTTACCCGCCCTGAAAGAGGAGTTCGACCTGGTATTTATCGATGCCGATAAGGAGAACTACAGCATCTACTATGACCTGGTGTTTCCCCGAGTCAGGCAAGGTGGTTTTATCATAGCGGATAATGTGCTCTGGAGCGGGAAAATCCTCAATTCCCCTATGAAAATGGACATTGAGACGAAAGCGCTCCATGATTATAATCATAAGATACAGACCGATTCCAGGGTGGAAAATGTGCTGTTTCCCCTGCGGGACGGGCTCATGATTTCCAGAAAAAAATGACCTGACTGCCGGCAAAGGCAGGAATCTCATAGGGAGTTTTTCAGTTTTCCCTATGAAAAAGTTATCAACAATCGAGTTTTCCCTATGGAATCACAGGGGAATTGACCTATTTTCGCTTTATTAAACAACAACGTTTAACAATTAAAACAAAAACACAATGGCAGCAAAAAGAAAACCGAACGCAAAATTCATGGCGCCCCTCACTCCCAGCGCAACACTTGCACCCGTAACTGGCAGCAAACCACTTCCACGCACCGAAGTAGCAAAAAAAATGTGGGCGTACATCAAGAAGCACAATCTTCAGGACAAAAAGAACCGTCGCAACATCAATGCGGACGACACACTTAAAGCCATCTTCGGCGGAAAGAAAACAGTTAGCATGTTCGAAATGACATCGCTCGTTTCTAAGCACCTCAAGAAGTAATCTTCTTTCGGTTTAAAAAAAAGGCGTTCTGAACAAAATCAGAGCGCCTTTTTTATTTTTGAAAATTGGAAATAAAAAACCCCGGCAGGAATGCCGGGGTTTCTTTTTTATCAAAGGTTCTTTTTATTTCACAACACTGAACTTACCGGACCGAAGCGGTTTTCCGTTCTTGTCATTTACAGAATAGGAATATAATCCTGCTGACATCCCGGAGGTATTGATCACACCGTTCTTGCGGTTCATTCCATTCGTAGAGGAAGCAAGCGGAGTTGACGAAACCACCCTGCCCAACGCATCAAATGTTATTACGGAGAACGCCTCATTGAGCGCATCAACATAAATCGTTGCCTGATCTTTTGCCGGGTTAGGGAACAACGTAACGCCTTCAGCGCCTGGGTTTTCGTTTATGCCGTTCCATCCGTTGAATGCAATATCATCGATCCAAAGAATGCTGCCTGCTGTTCCGCAATTGGAGCACAAGGTGTAATTTGGATTCAGTAATCGGGTAGAGGAAAAAGTCAAACCCATTGAATCGGGTTGTTCCGTTGAGAAAGCAGGATTATAAACCAAAGTAACGGTTTGCTGTGTATAGGTGCCAATAGCAGAACTTAATTTCCAGATACCTGTGGCGATTGTATCTGTTCCTTTCCACATGGTTATGCCGCATTCGGCGGTGTCACCAGCAGCAGGCGTATACTTACACCAGAATGTCATGGTATTTGGGCGTAAGGAATTGGGATAGCCAAATTTAGGTGCAAAGCCGGCTAACTGACCGGGCGCTGCCAGCCCGATAGGATTTGGCAGCCCGGCGACAGGACTCGTCATTAACACAGAAAGGATCTTCATAGCGTAAGTACCGCTATGCACATCCGCTCCGGTTGCTTGAAACACCGACTGCGGATTATTATAAAGTGGAGGCAGTACGACGGCATTTTCACTTAACCATCCGGTGGGTTCAATGTTTGCTCCGGTGCCAGTCCAGTTTTCAAAATCAAAAGTTGGAGATTGAGCAAAACCTATTGTCATTGCTCCTGAAATCAAAAAGGTAAGTAATGGTTTTTTCATAGTAATTGTTTTAGCGTTTGATTAAAATAGATGTAACTCATCCGATATAAGTTGCATTAACTTTTGAAGATGCATGCAAAGGATATCAAAGGTAAAAATATATCAGTGATTTGCAAATAGCTGATTTTTACAAATATTAGGCAAAAACATATTTCTATTGTAATATCGTATGATTAAATTATGCGCTTATATTTGCCCTTTATAAAAAGCGGGTATTATTTATGAAGAAGAAGTTATTCCTGATTTTCCTCCTTTTAGTGGCGGGTACTGCAGTTTTTCTTTATTTCTATAAAGACGGAAAACTTTTCAAAAAAATTATCGGAGGGAAAGTTATTTCTGAAGGCGTAATTGAATATGACATCACGTATCCGAAGATGGATCCCAACAGCATGATGGTGCAGGGCTTGCCGGATAAAGCATACCTCCGTTTCAAGAATAATGATATGGTGAACGATATGTCGGGAATGATGGGGCTCATCAGCATTACTTATATTTCGAAACAATCTTCAAAATCGGTTGCCCAAACACTCACCCTTATCAATAAGAAATATGCTGCTCAGATCACGGAAGAGGAAATGAATAAGATGAATTCAGATTATATCAGCAAAGTAGAAGCGGGCAAGAATGTAAAGGAACTTGCCGGTTTTAAATGCAAAGAAGCCATTGTAACATTAAAGAGCGGAGAAACCATATATGCCTATTATACCAACGATATCGGCATTACTAACCCGAACTGGTCTAACCCTTACAAGAAAATAGATGGAGTACTTATGGATTTTCAAATGGAGCGTTATGGCCTTGCGATGCATCTGAAAGCTAAACAGGTGGTAGCCCAGGAAATTGATGACAATGTCTTTGTGATTACGGATGATCACAAGAAGATCCCTTTCCCCGAATTGGAAAAAATCCTTATTGAACTGAACCCTTCCGGGAACTGAAATATTACATCCTGCTTCACGTTTTAAGGAAATCGACTTCCTTCTCTGCTTCTCTTTCTTAACATCTGCTCGTTAACAAGTAATACCCTATGATAAAGTTCATACAGTTATTGCTTCCTATTTTTGATGAAATCAAACATGAATTCATCCCTGCAGATGGCAAGGATTTTACTTCATTCAACATGGCAGAAGACGAAATTGAAATAACCTCCTCAACCAATAAGTTCAAGGCGGCCCGCAATGAGTTCAGAAAATCGCGCAAGCAGAAGGCTGTTGAGGAAGAAGATACGGAAGAGGAGGGCAACCTGATAGAAGATGAAACGGAAGAAGAGGAAAAACCCCGCGCGAAGAACGCAGCCCGCAAGGAGACGGTAGTTGAAAATTCCGAAGATGAAAGCGAATCTCCTGCCCAGCCTAAACGCAAACGCAAAGCACCGAAGGAGAAGGTAAACCCTCTTCAGCCGGTAATTAATTTTTTCAAAGATGAGCGCTTGCACAAGATCGCGGGCTTAACCCTGATTCTTGCCTCTATTTATTTGCTCGTCGCTTTTACTTCGTTCCTGTTCACCTGGCAGGCCGATCAGGATAAAGTAATGGGTTCGTGGAGGCATTTGTTTTTTGCTTCTGATGAAACCGCAGCGCCTCTTGCGCAAACGGGCGTTGAAAACTGGCTTGGAAAAGTGGGAGCTGTTGTTTCCCACCTTTTTATTCATAAAGGATTCGGTGTCGCCTCTTACTTTTTTGTCGCCTTTGCTTTTCTTGCCGGGTTCAGAATACTTTTTAAAACATCCCTGTTCCCATTAAGAAATTTTTTCAAAAGATCCGCCTTCATCATGATTTGGAGCTCTGTCGGGCTCGGATATATTTTTCATAACGATTATTTTTTCCTTGGCGGCACGTTCGGCTATCAATCCAGCCTATGGCTGAACAATACACTCGGCATCATCGGAACCGGATTTTTGATGGTGTTCACGTTCTTTGGGTTTATGGCGATATCGTTCAACTATGCGTTTGACTGGTTCAGAAGTAAACCGGCGGAAGCCCAGATGGAATCGCTTGATGCCATGGAGGAAGAGGAAGTGCTCCCTGCTAAAAACGTTCACATGGAAGTATTTGGGATGGAACCGGTTTCAGAGAAGAAGCCGGAATCAAAAGAAGAACTTCCTTTAGTGGAATCCATTCATGAACCGGAAATAATTGTGGAACAGAAACCGATCTCCTTTGAAATGGTGCCTGAAACTACGGAAGAAACGGAAGAAGAAAAAACGGGTGATGAGAAGGTTCAGTTCACCGTTGCAAAAGCAAAAGAAGAGGCGGTTGTTGAAGAAAACGAAGACGACCTTTCTTCCTTCGGTGAATTTGATCCTACGCTTGAGCTTTCCGATTACCAGAAACCATCCATCGATCTTCTGAAAGATTACGGGCAGAGTGAAGCAACCGTAAACCAGGAAGAACTGGTCGCCAACAAAGACCGGATCCTGAGCACGCTCAAAAATTTCGGGATTGAGATAGCAAAGATCAAAGCGACCATTGGCCCGACCGTTACGCTTTACGAGATCATACCGGCGGAAGGTGTGCGCATTTCAAAGATCAAGAACCTGGAAGACGATATCGCTCTTTCGCTGGCGGCACTCGGCATCCGCATCATCGCGCCCATGCCCGGAAAAGGAACCATCGGCATTGAAGTTCCCAACCGGAACCCCGAATTGGTTTCCATGCGTTCCATCATCGCTTCTGAACGGTTTCAGAGCACCAATTTTGAATTGCCGTTTGGCTTAGGAAAAACGATCTCGAACGAAACCTTTATAGCGGATCTGACCAAAATGCCTCACTTGCTCGTTGCCGGAACAACCGGCCAGGGTAAATCAGTAGGGCTGAATGTGATCCTCACGTCGCTTCTTTATAAAAAACATCCTGCCCAGGTAAAGTTTGTATTGATCGACCCGAAACGCGTTGAACTTACACTCTTCAATAAGATCGAAAGGCATTTCCTGGCCATGCTTCCTAATTCGGAAAGCGCCATCATCACCGACACAACAAAAGTGATCCATACGCTCAAGTCGCTCTGTATGGAGATGGATGACCGTTTGACTCTTTTCAATACGGCGATGGTCCGGAATGTAAAAGAATACAATACAAAATTCATTGCCAGGAAACTGAACCCGAAGAAAGGACATAAGTTTCTTCCTTATATAGTAGTGGTTGTGGATGAATTTGGAGATCTGATCGCACAGGCCGGAAAGGAAATAGAAACGCCTCTTACACGGCTGGCTGCTGTTGCCCGCGCCACCGGGATCCATCTTATCATCGCCACACAGCGCCCGTCAGTGAACGTGGTAACAGGTCTCATCAAAGCGAACTTCCCTGCTCGGATCGCCTTCCGGGTACAATCAAAGATAGACTCACGCACAATTCTCGACGAAGGTGGTGCCGACCAGCTGGTAGGAAAAGGAGACATGCTCTTCTCATTAGGCAGCGAACTGATCCGTTTACAATGTCCGTTTGTGGATACTTCTGAAGTAGAGAATGTAACCGATTTCATTGGTAACCAGCGTGCCTATCCGCAAGCGTTTCAACTTCCGGAATACATAGATGAGAACGCAGATGAAATGGGAGAGCTTGACTCATCAGACAGAGATGCTTTCTTTGAAGAGGCAGCACGCATCGTCGTTACGCACCAGCAGGGTTCAGCATCGTTATTGCAGCGAAAACTTAAACTGGGTTACAACCGCGCCGGCAGAATTGTGGACCAACTGGAAGCAGCCCATATTATTGGACCTTTTAAAGGCAGTAAAGCGCGTGAAGTACTTATTAAAGATCCGGCTGCTTTGGAACAGTTATTGTCTAGGTCATCGGAAAATGATATCCCCGGCATAAATGGCAACCTCTAAATTTAACCTGGCGAATAATATGCGCAATTTATTTTCCTTTCTGACAGCATTATTATTTATTTCAACCACTTCTTTCGCACAACAGCCAAAAGAAGTGATCGATGCAAAGGCAAAAGCAATACTTGATGAGGTTGCGAAACAAACGAAAACCTATACTTCCATTAAAACAGAGTTTACCAATTCTACCGAAAAACAGGTGACCAATGTGGAGTCAAAAGTCACAGAAACCCAGTCCGGCACGCTCGAACTTAAAGGATCAAAATACAAACTGGGTTTCAAAGGGCAGACTATATTTTGCGACAGCAAAACCCAATGGACCTACATCAAGGAATCCAATGAAGTGCAGGTGAACAACGCTCCTGATCCCAAAGCAACGGACAACATCAACCCGGTAAATATTTTTACTCTGTATGAAAAAGGGTATAAGTATAAGTATGAAAAGGAAGATGTTGTCGGAGGTGCGAAAGTCGACGTAATAAACCTTTATCCGTTGGATCCCGACAAAAAAGCTTACCATACCATCCGCCTCACCATTGATAAGACAAAGAAGCAGATCATTGCCGTAAAGATCATGAACAAGAACGGAACATCCAATACCATTACGGTGAAGAACTTTGTAACCAACTCAGATATGCCGGATGCCATGTTCACCTTCAACAAGGAAGATTACAAAGGAGTGGAGGTGGTGGATCTGCGGGACAATTAGGTTTACCAATTACCAATCATTTACGAATGTTACGAATACGCAGCCGCTTCCTGCTGTGATTCGTACTATTCGTAAGTGGCAGATCTGTGGGGCAATTAGGTTTGCCAATTACCAATCATTTACGAATGTTACGAATACGCAGCCGCTTCCTGCTGTGATTTGTACTCTTCGTAAGTGGCAGATCTGTGGGGCAATTAGGTTTACCAATTACCAATCGTTACGAATGTTACGTATAAGCAGCCGCTTACTGCTGTGATTTGTACTCTTCGTAAAGATTCGTTATTCGTAAGTGGTGGATCTGCGGGACAATTAGGTTTGCCAATTACCAATCGTTACGAATGTTACGTATAAGCAGCCGCTTCCGGCAATGATTTGTAATATTCGTAAATGATTCGCTATTCGTAACCTAGTACTCGTCTTCGTTGAAGAAGAAATCCTCTTTGGTAGGATAGTCAGGCCAGATATCATCAATGGATTCAAATACCTCTTCATCGTCTTCGATCTCCTGAAGATTTTCGATCACTTCCATCGGCGTACCTGTCCGGAGAGCAAAGTCAATCAGTTCGTCTTTGGTGGCTGGCCAGGGAGCGTCTTCAAGGTAAGAGGCTAATTCGAGAGTCCAGTACATGTTGGGGCAGTTTTATTTGTTAACGAATGATTTTCTGAAAAAAGTTTTTGACCTTGGTCAAATCGTGCGCGAAGATAAAAATTTCTGTTACCGGCCAAAGGAAAAGTGAAAAAATTTTATTGCAATTTTCTCCCCCGATTTACTGGGGTAATGCGTATGATTCAGGGTTAAGGTCGGGGTTTCCAGGGGATCTCTTCCGCTTTCAGGCCGTGTGAAAATTTCCGGGAGAGCACAAACAGATAATCCGACAGGCGGTTCAGGTAGCGGATGATGATCTCTTCCACTTTCTCTTTTCCGGCAAGAAGCACCACACACCGTTCCGCCCTTCTGCACACACAGCGGGCAATATGGCAATAGGAGACCAGGTTGTGGCCGCCGGGCAGAACAAAATTTTTCATTTCAGGAAGCGATTCATTCATCTTATCCATTTCCTTTTCAAGCGCAGTGATATTATCCTCATGAATATCCGGAATCTTTATTCCTTTTTTAAGTGGGTCGGAGGCAAGATGAGAGCCAAGGGTGAATAACCGGTCCTGGATATGAATGAGAAAATTCTTTGTGCTTGCCTCTATGGGCTGGTCACGGATCAGGCCGATCCATGAATTCAGTTCATCTACTGTGCCGTATGCCTCAATCCGAATATGAGATTTTGAAACCCGCGTTCCGCCGAGCAATGATGTTTCACCTTTGTCACCTGTCTTTGTATAGATCTTCATTACGCCAGTTGTTGTGCTTTCGTAACTGTAAAGATATTTTCATTCTTTTTATCTGATTCCACCAGTCCGTCTTTCAATCTCACGATACGGTGAGCATGCTGGGCAATGTCTTCTTCGTGCGTAACGAGGATGATCGTATTTCCCTGTTTGTGAATTTCTTCGAATAATCCCATTATTTCCTCTGAAGTTTTTGAGTCAAGATTTCCGGTAGGTTCATCCGCCAGAATGATGGAAGGCTTGTTCACCAAAGCCCGTGCAACGGCCACACGCTGTTTCTGTCCGCCTGAGAGTTCATTCGGTTTATGCTTCACACGGTCGCCAAGACCCACATGTTCCAGAGACTGCATGGCACGCTGGATCCTTTCTTTTTTATTTATGCCGGAGTATACGAGAGGAACGGTTACGTTTTCTAAAGCAGATAAGCGAGGCATAAGATTGAATGTCTGAAATACAAAACCAATTTCTTTGTTACGCACTTCAGCCAGCTGGTTGTCGCTCATGCGGGCCACGGAATGACCATTTAAAATGTATTCTCCTTTTGAAGGAGTATCCAGGCAGCCCAGCGTATTCATCAGCGTGGATTTTCCGGAACCGGACGGGCCCATCAGCGCCACGTATTCGTTTTTATAAATATCCAGTGTAACCGAACGCAGTGCGTGGATCACCTCGGTTCCTACTTTATAAGAACGGCCGATGTCGCGGAGTGAGATGACGGATTCCATTTGGATGTATAAAGGTAAAAGGAAAAAAGTAAGTTGCTATTATTTTCTTAGTGTTTCTTAGTGTCCTGCGTGGCTTAGTGGTGAAACAGCCTTTACCACTTAGGCACTAAGAACACGTAGTTGCACTAAGCGTACAGAATTCAGGAATTACATCTTTAAAATAAAATTCTCCTTGACCTGCTCCTTTCGGAAGAATACGATCCCCAGGAAGAACAGATCAATGGTCACCGTCACCTTCGGATGTTTTTTTATCTCTTCCCATGCTTCTTCCATTTCATCCGACCAGTGGATGTCGTCAAAAACAAAAACGGAATCGTTGTGTGCGTATTCAAGGCATTGGGTGAAATAGTTTAACGTTGGCTCTTTCTTGTGATTGCCATCGAAAAATACAAAGTCAATCCTTGATTCCTGATTCCTTCCGCCAGAGGACGGACTCGCTGAGGCGAGGATACCTGATTCTAAAACATTTTTAAGTTCAAAATCAAAATTCCCTATAACTGACTCTATATTTTTTAATCCCAGCGCTTCAAAACATTTTTTTGCCGCGCCGGCAGTACTCGGACAGCCTTCGATAGTGATTACTTTGGAATTCGGATTGGCAGAAGCCAGGTATGCCGTGCTGATGCCGAGCGACGTGCCGAGTTCAAGGATGATTTCAGGTTTGAACCGGTTAACGAGCCGGTAAAGCAGTTCTCCGTATTTTTTATTCTTTGCCGCGCGTTCGGCGATTAGGCTTATTTTTCTTTTTCCTGACGTTCCGGTGCCGAGATCTTTAACTTCAATTTCATCGTTGGATTGGAGAAGTTTATTTCGCAAAAGTTCGATCCGGTCAAAGGCGTAATAGTTCGCTTTATGATTGATCACTTCATTGTACAGCTGGAACACGAACGGGGAATGGATCCCGTGCGCGGTTTTGGCGGAAAACTGATATCGGATGTACTTGATAAGGAATGCAAGATTCTTCACAGGGCGAAAATACTAAATCAAGTTTGAATTTTTCTACATTTGGACAAATGAAAAAAATAATCTCCACATTATTCGCAGCAGGGATTTTTTCGGGAATCTTTGCACAAACCAAACCCATGGAAAACTTCGCCATTATAATTCACGGAGGAGCCGGTACTATCCTCAAAGAAAATATGTCGCCTGAACTGGAACAGCAGTACAAAGACAAGCTCAACGAAGCGATGAAAACCGGTTACGATATTCTCAGCAAAGGCGGCACTTCCATGGACGCCGTGATCGCAACCATTAAAGTGATGGAAGATTCGCCGCTGTTCAATGCCGGCAAAGGAGCGGTGTTTGCCAATGACGGGACCAATTCTATGGACGCCGCTGTTATGGATGGAAAAACAAACAAGGCCGGGGCGGTGGCCGGAGTGCATACGGTCCGCAATCCCATTGAAGCCGCCCGTGCCGTGATGGAAAAATCTCCGCATGTAATGCTGTCGGGCGACGGAGCGGATAAGTTCGCTAAAGAGCAAGGTTTGAAAATTGAAGACCCGAAATATTTCTATGATGAAAAAAGATGGAAGCAGTTCCAGGAAATGAAAAAGAAGGACGATATTAAACTCGACCATTCTTCGGATACATCCGGTTATGTGAAGCCAACCGATATTGAGTTCAGCGGAGATAAGAAGTTCGGAACGGTAGGCTGCGTGGCGCTCGATAAATACGGGAACCTCGCGGCGGGGACCTCCACCGGTGGCATGACCAACAAAAAATGGGGACGCATCGGTGATTCGCCGATCATTGGCGCCGGAACGTATGCGAACAATAAAACCTGCGGCGTATCGTGCACCGGGCACGGCGAGTATTTCATCCGCAACGTGGTGGCGTACGATGTTTCCGCGCTGATGGAATACAAAGGCATGACCGTTGACCAGGCTGCAAACGAAGTGGTGATGAAAAAACTGAAAGCGCAGGAAGCCGAAGGCGGGCTGATCGCCATGGATTCCAAAGGAAACATTACGATGCCGTTTAATACTCCCGGAATGTACAGGGGATATATCAAAAGCGACGGGAAACCGTGGATCGGCATCTATAAAGATGACAAGTGATTTCTTTTTTCTCGTTTTGCCAAACTATCTATATTTGCACTCCTTTTTGGGAGTTTATCCGTCAGCTGACGGATGGTTCAGAGAATATCGAGTGGAAACGGAAAGTTCGGAGAGGAAAAAAAATATTGGGAGTTTAGCTCAGCTGGTTCAGAGCATCTGCCTTACAAGCGAAATTTAGTTTTACTTTCCTTAAATCTTCTCTGTTTTTCAATATTCAACTTTGCAAATCCCCACAAAAGCCAGCAAAAGACCGCACTTAAAACCGCACTCAAATACAATTAAAAATAATTGTTGAATTACAAATTTTCATAGTCTTCATAAACTTCTATACCTACAACATTTAATTCTTTCTGAAATCCATTCGCAACCCAAAGTAAATGTTCTTTCAGCATTAACTTGGTTGCTTCTTTTGCTATTTTCTTTTTTTTATTTTTCCAGTGAAATTTTATTTCAGCGTGTGAATGTTTGTGCCAACAATCAATGCAATTTTTTCGCAGATCAGCATATTTTGATAGCGTATCATTTGCGTCCCGAATTAGATTTAATTCTAAACACATTAAATATTTGCTGCTATATAAACAAAGCAGTAAATTATTATCGGATTTATGTAGTTCAAAATCATCTTGCATAAACGACATCGTATATAAGCTGTCATTAAGTGCTACACTTATTGCTGTATCAAATCTCTCTAATGCATGATTTGCATCATTTAGAAAGTAATAAATTACTCCTTCAAGAAGTAGATTAATGCCATTAAAGGTGTTATCATCGTCATTGTCAAATTCATCGTCAACAAAGTCATGATTGTGATTACTGAGATCAAGATTTTCATCATATGGAATTTGTATATTTTTTAACGCATGTTTATATTCCTTTAGATTGAACAAGCAAAATGCTTGTAATGAATGTAGCCAGTAACGCCAATTCCAAGGGATATATGGACCTAGTTCGTGAATATATTCTATGCAGTCTACATACTTTCTTTTGATATACATTAACTTTATTAAGATGTATAAGTCTTCAATTATTTTGTTATTTACACTTTCCCAAGTAAAACAATCATTTTTGAATTTTTTATGATAAGTGTAAACAGCTTTTTGAAAGTCATCATGAAAATCTACTTGTTTCTTCTTTTCTTTAACATTTTTTCTCTCTTTAACTTCTTTAATTTGTTCTAAAGATTCTTTTCCCGCTTCTTGATTGTATTTTGCGTATTTAGAATTCGGTTTTTCTAATTCGGCTTCAAATTCCCCAAATGAAATGGGAATTTTAAATACTTTTTGTATTGTTTCTAAAGTTTTATCCGCTGGGGTCTTTAAAAGTTTGAAAGCATCACGGAATGTTTTTTCTGAACCTTCTGAAAAACGAGTAAATTTTTTTGGACTTTCTATTAAGGAATTAATTGAATAAATATCTTTTTCAATTAATATATTCATATTGTCTTGGAGATGATCCAAAACAAATCTCATATATACTTTTCTTCTATTTGCCAATTCTTCTTTATCCATAGGAAGAAACAGGAATTCTCTGGAATTCCACAGCATTTTTTGTATTATATTTTATAATGAACTATCTTGCATTCCGATAGACAAAGATACAGGGAAAAAGTATTGGGCAAAATTTAACCCGCCACTTGCAATGGCGGGTTCCCGAGGCGTTTTCCCCGAGGTCTGCGCAAGAAATAAGGCTTCTTGCTACAAACAGTCTAATTATCTATATAGATTTTCGTTTGTCAAGCCCAACCCTGTTTCTTGCAAAGACCACAATAAGTGTGTGTCATGCAAGAAGATCATACATATAATCTTAAATCGGAACTCGCAGAGTTAAAGAGGAGCCATGTTAAAATTAATCGGCTTCATTTAAAATTGAGCAAAGAGGTTTTATTGGCAAACAAGATACTTATAAGTATAGAAAAACACTCTTATAGAAATAATCCACAAAAAGAATTTTTACTAGAATCAAAAGAAAAAATAATTCTAAAGATTAAAGACAAGAATATATTGAATGCTATCTATAATGTTTTTACTAAAAGAGAAAATATTATTGTCCGGCAGCAATTCAATGAATTTGAAAACAATTTTGACATTGACGGAATTCGCAATGAAGCTTTGCCAAAAGGATTTAAACTTCATAACAGAAAAAATAAACATACTGCATATTTTCTTGAAGCCCTGAGGTGGGCAGGAATCATACACAAAGATCAACGCCCGCACATGATTATACCCGCACTTTTTCTAAGTCATAATCCTGAAGACCCTCTTAATTCTGGGAGTATCAAAAAAGAAGCTAATGAATTGAGAAAAAAAGTAAGAGAAGCGCAGGAAAAGAATCCAAACTACACTTTAAATAACTGCATATTTATAGTTCTCTCCAAAATGTTCACTGAAAGTTCATCGGAACTAAAAATAATTTTCAGTGAACAAACTCCTCGCTTTTAAATTTTCCTTTGGTTAAATTTGCCTTAGAAAAAACCTAAGTCAAATGAAAAAACAGAAATTATCCGAAGATCAAATTTTCAAGATGCTCCAAAAGAGCAAGGCCAGGTATTTAAATCTCGATGCACTCCTGAGAGAGAATTTTTGTAAAAAAATTTTTCCTAAAAGAAAAAAGAAGAAATCAAAAAGGAAAGCGGGTAAATGAATATCGAGATAATATATTTCCGCGATTTAAAGTCCGAGCTTCCTTACCGGGACTCCAGGTCTTTATCTGATTACCTACAGAGGAATAAGATAGAAATTCTTGGAGCCGGTAAAACGCGCTATGTGCTGGCAACGCAGTTTAAACGTGCTCAACTACAGGAAAGAATAAACCACCTCAAAGCAAAATACCAAGACCGCTGGATGGAAGTTTTGAAATCCGAAATGAATCTCTTCGCTCAACTTCAATCTGCCCTTGATGAAATTGAGCAAGACAAGAAGAAACCTACTGTAAAACAAAAGGCAATTCCGAAAAGTAAAACTCAGCAACGTTTCCTTAATGAAATCAACAAGGAACTTACTGGACAATAAATAAAGTACGAGTTAGACTCGCACGATGCAAAAAATGAAACCGCTGTACATACCAAAAGACAAAAGAGAATTCGGCTTGAAGGTTTACTGCAAGTACTGCAACACCCTTGTATTTGATACATGCAAAGCAACCGGAGAACCGCTTCAAAAATGTCTACATCCAGCGGATTTATTTTTTAAGGCAGTCGAATACGAGAAAAATTCAGACAAGCGTAGGACAATGAAGTTAGACACGAGAATTTTAAAAGAAGCATTGGCACAATCAGCAGCTTTTTATCAAGAGGTCAAAGAGGGCAAACATCACAGGGAAAAATTCCAAGTACCCACTCTGGAAAAAGAGGAGGGTTCGCTGCTTCTCATTGAGGCCATGAGCCGGTACGTGGATTTTCTCAGGGGAGGAGAATCCACACCGGAGCACAAGCGCAGAAAGCGCGGAGAAAAATATTGCAGGGAGGTAGAAAAAATATTTATCGAGTTCATAAAGAGTTTAAAGAAACACTACAACGTAAAGGAACTCACGGCGAAGCAGGTTGACCAGCCTATGGTCGGAAAATTCCACGCGAACATCGAGTCAAAAAATCTGGGAGCGAGATCATACAACATCAGGATGACGAGAATGTATTCCCTCTATAACCACTTAATTCAAGAGGGGCTTGCGACTATCAATCCCTTTGCAGGGGTTGTAAGAAAACTTGAGACGCACAACATAGAGGTTTTAACGAAAGAGGAATACAATGCCTTGCTTGACATAGTGCAGATACTTGAACTTGGGCTTCAAAAAGTAGGAAAAGAAATAAAAAACTTTTACCGCCCATGGGTCAAAGACGGAATACAATTAGGGCTTATGACCGGACGCAGAAGCGAGGAAATTATTCAAATGCGCTGGAAAGACATTGTATTAAATAATCAGGGAGAACTGTTAGCGGTAAATGCAACAGACTTCAAAGTATCACGCCAGCAGGGGAGATTAGAGAAGAATCCCAAGAAAATATCCGTGCCGATAACAGTAGATCTAAAACAATTACTGATTGAACTCGGCTACGAGAAATTCAAGGGAAGTGATAAATATATTCTGGCGGATGACGAAACGATGAACAGGGAGACCATGCGGAAATTTATGGCGCGTTCCTTTACCCACTACTGGAAGCAATTAAGCTTTTCAAAAGAGGCTACTTATAAAAATCTCCGTAAAACCTACCTAAGCTCATTATCTGCGGCCATCGGAATTTCAAACGCGCAGATTATTTCACAGCACTCAAGTACAAAAATTTTATCTGACCATTATGTTTCGGATAAAATAATCGGGCAGACCGCCAAAAATTTTTCCGTATTCCCAGAGCAAAATGAATCAAGGCAGAACGAATTACACGATCTGAGAAAATCATCCAACGGAATATCACTGGAGAAATAACAATCAATTATAAATCAACCAATAAAAACAAATCACAATGGAAACACAACAAGATCAAACCAAAAAACAGCGATCTCCTTTCGCTTATAGCAGAATCGTATTCACAGAATACGCTTATGCTAAACAAGGACAGCATTTTATGACTGTAGCGACCAGGGTAGATGGTAAAAAAGTCTTCATGGGAAAGGTTTTTAAAACCTACAATCAAGATGCGAACAAATACATCTACACAGCAGTTGATCGCGAAGGCAAAGCCATATTCGAACCAACTGAAAAACTTTACGAACTAAAAAATCAATTCATCCAGAATGAAAAAATTCTTGCACCTGAAACTCCTCAAAACCAAGTTGAAAAGGAAAGTATTGGAGAATCACGGGTAGGAGAACTCAAGAATGTTCGCAGTTCAAAAAAAGATAAAGGACAACAAATAGAACGATAGAAACATGGAAGCAAAAACTTATGCCCGGTTCAGCGTACCGCTCAGTGCCGTGGATTGCATTATCGTGAGCAGACTATTATCTAATGGGAAGAAAGAAATCATCGGCTCTGTTTCACAAGAGTGCAGCGAGGATGGTTGTGTGGAATATGTCTCCCACAATAGGGATTCAGAAGATGCATTTCTCAAAACCACATCATGGTCGGATGTAGAGAATGAATTTGAGCGGTACGCGAGAAGGCTGGAGCAAATAGAAAGGGCAGAAGAAATTGAAGCGATACGAGAGCAAAGGAATCTCAAGGAACTCAAACTGGCAATCACTCATTAATTAAAAATTACAGTCATGAGAAAAATAGTCCAAACACCTAAAGAGAAATGGGATGAGCCAAAAAATCCGGAGCTCGCCATACAAAAGCAAATCAGGGAAAGAAAAGAAAATCCGACAGTAAAAGAGAAGCTTCAGGAAATAACTTTCAATTTAACCAAAGACCTGTCGGATCTTTCTTCCAAAAGGGAAAAGGAAATAAATCAAATAAGACAGAGTAAAAGCCCTCAGAAAAAAAACCACTCGATGCAACAGGATGCGGAGGTATTCATGGAAAACAGCATGAAGCATTCCCGCGGTGTCTTGGATTCAGTAGTTGGCCTTGCTGCGGGGAAAAGTGACAGGGAACAGGATGTAAAAAATATCAGGCAAAAGAAATATTTTAAAAATAAAGGCCGGGAATTATTCCGATAAATAAATCAAACAGCAACCATAAAAATCAAAGAGAGCATGAAAAGAAAATCACAGGAGCAAAGTGAACCACAGGAAATAAAGCTGGAATTCGTTCCATTTCCTTCAGGCAGCGGCTATTGTGCCGTTAGGCAGGTCATGCCGGATGGATCGAAGAAGTGGCTAGGATATGTTGGCCAGCGTGAATTCAGAAATGGAGATCATACATATTTTACTTCAAGTTGCGATAATTTTCCGGTATGCCCTCCTACGGCTTCATGGCAGACAATAATGATGGGATTTGAAAAATACGCCATAGAACTCGCAAAACGAGAACGAAGAGCGGAAGATGTCGATAAAATCCGCGAGAGAAAAAATCAGAAAGCAAAAGAAATTTCAATTAATCGTTAAAAACAAAATCAAATGAAACCATCGATCATTCCAATTAAAAAAACAATAACAAGTCATGACGTTGAAAACATGATTGAAACAGAGCATGCCCGGGTTAAAGCGGAGGCATATAACGATGGCAAGCACGATGGGATGAAAGAACCAGCCCAGCCCTTAGTAAAAAAAGACAAACTGGTTCATCATATCCATTTCAAGTCGAAGTACGAAAACCTCGTATTGAAAGTGCTGCAGATCATCCAGCCGATATCACAACTTGCCGAAGGCAGAAAGTATAAGGATCTGGCAGATGCTGTTAGCAAGAAACTGGGGGAGGTCATAAATAATTTAGAAAAGCATATCTGCATATTAAAACAGGAACTTTCTCTCTATAACCCCAGCGAGATTGCTTCCCGCATCAGGACAACACTTTGGATCGGCTTCGGAATTTTTATCGGCGAGGTGTACCTGAACACAAAAGCCTTTCAGGTAACAGGGGATAACCTGATCTCCTGCCTTATGATTTCAGCCTCGGTTTCCCTGTGCGTAAGCTTGGGAGCGCATTTTGCAGGCAGGAAATATAAAGATGCAAAAACAAAACTTGAAAAATGGCTTGTCGTCATTGTATCGGCTGCTTGCATGGCTATTGTTTCTTCAGTTATTGCATCACTGCGCGCAACGTTTATGCAACGCATTGGAGTAGAGGTAAACCCCTTTTATTTTACCGTCTTTAACTTAGTTTTCTTCCTGATATCCCCCTTTGCAACATGGTACTACCATCCGACTAGGGAAGAAATTGAGCAGAACAGGAAGAGCCTTCATAAGCTGAAGCTGCTTGAAAAGCTTGAAAGGGAAAAACAACAAAAAGAAAATGAGCTGCAGGAGCATGAAAAAGTAAAAAATGAAACACTGAGTAAGTACATAGGCGCTTTGATGGAAGCAGAGTACTGCATTGAGCGGATAAAAATAATGTACAGGGAATCCGTGGATGAATACAAAAAAGCGAATCGCATGGGCAGAAAGGATTTCCCCGATTGTTTTAACGATGAAATACCCGAACTGGACATTCCAAATATAAACTTTCAATCAATCATCACTAAATACAAAACGCATGAAAACAACAATCCTGATTCTGCTCTTTAGCATAACCATTTTCATAATTGCCTGGATGACAAGCCAAACCTCTACTACAGAAGTAGCGGTATTTCGGGATATTACCGATCAAGAGCTTGCCCAGCCAAGCGTGGCAGATGTTCTGCGCCTGTATGACTTTGCTCAAAACAAGTGGAACGGGGCGGTGTTTCATTTCTCCGACATCACGCAGGTAAGTTTCAATCCCGCGGAGGAAATAAAACTTGAAACTGCAAACCAGTGGACGAACAATGAATTTCAGAGGGAGGATGAGGTAAAACAGTTTCAGAAAAGTGTTGCCGGCATTCTCGCGCAGGCAGAACAGGCCATTGTCGGCAAAAGGAATTCTTCCATTTATCTTCCCATAGCAAATGAACTTAACCGGCTCGCCCAAAGCAAAGCCGACAAGAAATACCTGCTTATCTATTCAGACCTGATGGAAAATACGAGCAGTTTATCTTTCTACAACAAAAAAACACTTGCGCTGCTTCAAACTGATCCCGAAGCAATCAGAAAACAGTTTGATCAGTTGGAAACATTACAGAACCTTGGCGGCATAGAAGTGTATTTCATTTTCCAGCCGATTGATACTTACAGCGACAAAGCATTTACAATCGCCACGGCATTCTACAAGAAACTTTTAGAGGACAAAGGCGCGACCGTTCACATTTCAGCAAACATCAACGATTAAAAAAATACTAAAACGATGGAAGTAATAGAGAAACTCGTCAAAACAATCGCCAAACTGTTCTTAATACTTCTCTGGGGAGTTGGCAGAATATTGGAAGGCATTCTTCATTTTATTAATGACTTGCTTAAAAATACTATTAAATAAAATAACCATCAACATGATTACAAAATTCTTTGACATTATCATCTCAATAATAGAAGGAACTCTCAGAGCGGGCGTTGAGATTTTAGAATCAGTCCTTACCAATTCTAAAAACAAATCCTATACAGCAGAATTTTCAAGTTCCTGGTCTTTGCTTAGTCCATGGAATAAGGGATTTTGTTTGACAGGTGATAAGAACCTTACGCTGAAATTGAGCTATCAAAATGCCCTTGTCATTGCCTCCACTGGTTTGGGAAAAACCACAACTATACTACTGCCCACGCTGTATTCTCTAAAAAATTCCAGCGTAATTGTGAATGATCCAAGCGGAGAGAATTATTTAAAATCAAGCGGCTACCTGAAAGAGCAGGGATTTATAGTCAAGCAATTAAATTTTTCAAAGCCGGACGCTTCATCCGGATTCAATCCTCTTTTACGCGCTAACACTTCAAGCGAGATTAACAAAGTGTCATCCATGTTAATTTCAAACGCACTGGGAAAGAATGCCAAGGACCCGTTCTGGAACAACTCGGCTATCCAGCTTTTGTCAATGCTCATCAGTATTTTAAAAAAGCAAGAACCGCAATATCAGAACTTATATACCGTGCGCATGCTTCTCAATAAAATGGGAGCAAGCCCTGAGCAGGTGGATAAGCTATTCAGCCAATACGCCGATGAAAACCTTTGGGATGAATACAAGAGCTTCTTAAGCGCAGATGACAAGGTCATTAGCGGCACGATTTCCACGGTAAAGGCGGCACTCCAGATTTTTTCCGATGAATCGGTGGCAAAGATCACTTCCACCGATAATATTGATATGCAGCAGTTCAGGGATAAACCAACGGTATTATTTATCCAAAACTCTGTCGCAGACCAAAAATATTTCTCAACGCTTACAAGCATTTTCTTTGAGCAGTTTTTCTCATTTGTGCTTTCAAGATTCCCAAAAGAAGAAGAGCAGAATATTTTCTTTCTGATTGACGAGGCTTCCAGTTTGAACATGCCGACCTTGCAATTAGCCGTTTCAAATGTCCGCAAGCACCGAGCTGGCATATTAATTCTGTACCAGACATATGATCAGTGCGTCCATCAATACGGCAAGCATGAGGCAGAAGCCATACGAAGCAACTGTTATGTAAAAATGTTCTTTGCCGGACAGAATTTGGAAACTTCAAGAGAACTGGAACAAATACTCGGTCGTTATGAGTACAGGGATAAGGACGACAAAAAAATAATCCGGGAACTTATGACTGCTTCCGAGGTCAGGATGCTCAAGGAGAATAAAGCCATTATCATAGCGGGAAACCGCCCTCCGATTCTTGCCAAACTCAAACCTTTTTACAAAAACTTCCGCTACAGCAGGTTAAGCCAGATCCCTGCTCCTAGAACTATTTCGCAAACCTGTTTTGACTCTGTGCCGGTACTTCCATTACCAGCTATTGAAAAAGTTCATGAGTAAAAGAAGCAATAGTAAAATGTGGGATTACCTTGAAGATCAGGGAGTGCTTAACGGCACTGATGCTGAAATTAAAGCGGCCAAGAAAGCGTATCGGAAGGATTATCTCACCAAATACAAGCGTGGTCAGCGCTCGCGCAGGCCGGAATTCATAGTCAACTTCTCACAGGAGAAAGGGGAATACGGCAGGATACAATACGGGGCTAAAACGCACAAAATGCCCATTACAGGGTTTATACGGCAGGCAGCGCTATCTTACCTCAATCGTACCTATATAGTCCCCAACAAAGACCAAATTGCCCGTTTGGAACAGGTTCTTTCCGATTGCCTCAATGAGATTCAAAACATAGTCAGTAAAAAGGAGCGTTATTTCTTTGATCGGGATGACAAATACGCAGCCATAGAAAAAAGAATAGTGAAACTGGAAGCCCAGTTAGGTGAGATTTTTAGAAACCCTCCTTTATCTTCCCATGATCATTAAAATCAAAACCCGAAAGAAACCAAGTTTCCGGCAGCTTCTTGATTACATGATGAATGATAAGGATCGTTTGTTTGATGAGCAGAATAAAAGTTTTGTCATTACACATAATCTCAGAGGCGACAGTATTGATAACTGGGTGAAACAATTTTTAGAAAATGAGAATTACCGGAAGATCAAAAGAAAAGACAGTATATCTCTCACCCATGAGATTCTTTCCTGGCATAAAGATGATGTAAAAAATATTTCTTTGGAAAAAATGCAAACTATGGCGAGAGAATACATGAAATTAAGAAATCCCAAAGGAATGTATGTTGCAATACCCCATATGAATACAACAGATCATTGGCATATTCACATCTGCGCCTCTGGCTTAGAATACCACACCGGCAAAGCCCTCAGAATGACTAAGGCGGAGTTTCAAACGCTGAAGAAAGACATACAACATTTCCAACAGAAAACATTTCCGGAATTATCAAAATCAGTCGTTGATCACTCAAAAAAAGCCAAAGCCCTCCTTACCGACAAAGAATACCAGATGAAACTACGGACAGGGAGGGCTTCGCAGAAGGAGCAGTTGATTGGGATTCTGAATTCCTGCTATAATCAAGCCGGTTCCAGAGAAAGTTTTTTTGAATTGCTGAAAGCAAGTAAACTGAAAGTGTATGAGCGAGGGGATAAAATTTCCGGAGTGTATTTTGCTAACAAGAAATTCCGGTTGAAAAGAATCGGATTTACAGAGGAGAAACTGGATGAATTAAACAAGTCGTTAAATAGAGGAAAAGAACTAAGTGAAATGAAAGGGAAGTCTAAAGAAAAGAACATTAATCGTAACAGATAAAATCATTTTTAAAAATAGCAAAATGCAAAACAACAATAAAAATACCAGGTATATAGTGTTTAATAATACAGACGGAATTCCCGCCTCTTGTGATTGTCATGGAGATGGTTCAATGACAAGAGAAGAAGCTGAAAAATTCGTTAAGGAATTTCCTTTGAGGTACGAACGGCAAGGTTATTATAGAACAAACACGTGGGAGAAAATTAGACCAGAAGACGTGAAACTCGAAATTAGACCTTTAATAATAAGGTCACGAGTCAAAAGCAAAGAAAAAGGCCGATCACGATGACATAAGTAAGATATTCCTATGCAAATACGGACGGGGAAGTATGTTGATTTATTTAAACTAATCCGGGGATATCAAATAGCTCAAGAGCACCTGAGGTAGAAAACGTAATGGCTTTTTCAAGAAGCTCTTCTTTCTCTGTAAAAGCAACAATTATGCGTGGGTCATTTCTGAATTCTTCACTAATTTTATTAAATATTTTTCCGGTAATAGTTACAAGTTTACGTTTATATTCTTGGGAGATTAGATTTTCATCTTCCAATTTTTCAACCTTTGTAATAATTTCGTTTTTATATTTTTCATTCAATTCACTCCATACTTTCCTAAATGTTCTATCTAAGGATGGGCCAAGTTCATCTTTTAACTCTTTTGCTTTAGCAGTTACGGTTATGAGTTTTTCAAGCATTTCGGGGCTCTCATCTCGTATTTGTTTATACAAAGATAGAGTCTGTTCAAAATGTCTTGATGTTGGTTTTTCAAGAGATTCTTTTTCTGCGGCATTTTCGGCTGTTCCTTTGATTGCTTTTCTTATTGTTTGAATTGGTTTTTCTAAAGGCATATATATACTTTGGTTATTTTATAATAAGGAAATCTAAACCCTATTATAGCAGTATATCAATTTTCATTATACATGTCCAGAGCGATGTGGTTTTCCAGCAGTAACAAAGGGTATAGTAAATTATTTCATACTTTTACTCGCGAATAACGGATAACTAAGAATTATATGCAATTGGTAAATAAATATTTTTCATCTGATGATTTCGAAAGAGTAGATAAATTATTAAAGAAACAAATCTTAGATAAAAATCGTTTGGTCGCAGACATTTCTGGCTGGTCAGACACTTCTTCTGATCTTGAAGGTTTCTTTTCGAAAATACAATTTGAAGGGAAAAACATTAATTGGTATCACAGCAATAATCATCCCGGATTAAAAAGAAAATTTATATCCATCTTAAGATTAATAGAAAAATGGGAAGATGGACGGAGTTTAGACCTATCTAATATAACATACTGTCAATCATCAACCTTGGCCAGTCAAATAATATTAGCTTCTTTACAATCATTAGGAGTAAATAAAATAATTTTTGAAACCCCAGAATATTTTGCTACATCTCTTCAGTCAAAAAAATTAGGATTTAAAAATATTTATATTCCTACATACTCCCATAATAATTACCAATTTTCTATTAGCCGTAAACTGATAAAAAATAACTCTCCTTGTGCTGTGTGGATTACTCAGCCAAGAGCTTCAATGGGAACAGATCAAGATATTAAATACATAAGAAGTATTATTGATATGTTGGGGAAAAACAATTTCTTAGTTATTGATGAGGCTGTAGAGCAAAAATTTCCATCACTTTTAAGCGGATTATCCGGAAGGTTAGATTCAGTAATAAGATTTAGAAATTTTTATAAGCCTTTAGGAATTAATGGTCCAAGAATTGCCTTTATTATACATCCTAAAACAATTTCTTCTACAATACGAGAGCATACGACTATGTATGGCGGAGCAATAGATTATTTTAGTTTACAGTTAGCATATCATCATTCACAAAAACATGATGTGTTTAGAAGTCTGTTGAATATTGCAAATCAGCAGGTGCTGAAAATTAGAGCCAAAGTTGAACAGTCGTTATTAGGAGAAAAAAATTGGCACGTAATTCCTACATCCAATGGGTACCTTGGTGCTATTAGACTTAATTTTGGCAGCAAAAACCATTTTTTCCATAGAAATAAACTAATAAGATTTTGCGTTCAGCAAGGAGTGCCTATACTACTTGGATCGCATATGGGTTTTGCATTTGAAAACGGAGAAGAACACATAAGGGTAAATTATTATAATAGACCTTTTCATATACTCGAAGGGATTGAGATATTAAAAAAATATACCAATTAAGAATTATAAAATTTCTTTAATGATACTAGAAATTTTACCAAGCAGTTTTGAATGAATTTTTAGTCCAAGTTTCAAAAACAAATCTCCAGGAAGTATTGAAAGTAGTTGTATTTGAAACTCATTTTTGTCTTGCTTTTCGAAGCCCATTAAAAATTTGAAATATGAGATAGGGGACAAATTAACGAGTGAATTTGTCTTTATTAAATTTTTATTTTTTGAGGACTTGGTATTAGAATGCACATTTTGTTTTTTCTTGATTTTCTCAATCTCAAAATTACATTTTGTAGATAAAGCAATTGCAATAAGTGAAGCCACACCAGAAAGTTCTGACCATGCAACAAATAATTCATTTGGAGAATTGTGTTTTATAACTTTTGTAATCCTTACACTCTTTCCCGTAAAAAGAAAAGCAAGTTCTTTTTCATAATATTTAATATCTATTGGCCCCACAACCAAAAATCTAACTGGATTTTGAATATTTTCAAGTAAATGAATTAATGCAGATAAATATTGTTCAACGATTCGAGATAAGGTCATATGCACTCCCATAACTGTATTAAAATGAGGATTAGAATTTGAACCCATATGTCTTGATAGCATTCCTGTATTATGATGCATAACCAGTAATGGGTGAACAGATAAAATATTTTTATCGAATAGCAATAATAAATACCTAGAAAAAGATTGAAGGAGATTGGTAAAGCTTGAAGCGATTGCCATTCCCTCTGCCCATTTTAAAATTTGAAGTGCATTTTCAAAAAAATCTGAATAAAAGGTTTCTAATCCATTGAGGAAAAACGCCAAACGAAATCTCGGTATATCATCAAAGAAATCTGGACTTTCTAACATTTGTGCTAAATCTTCCTTTGTTAATGTCTTTGCAGAGTTCCTGTTTTTACTAATAATTATTTTTCCTCCCTTTACTTGAGTAGCTGTAAGTCCAAAATTCTCGGTAATTGTTTCTATATGAATTACTGTATCAATTATTTCACAATCTTGTAATATACAGGATTCGAAGAGTTTATTTGAAGTCACACATGCTTCAAAAATACATTCGATAAATTCACAGCCTTTGATATTTATATTTGTGAAATCTACTTTTAAAAATGAAACCCTTTTAAATTGCGTATTTGTAATTGATTTATTAGTAATGCGACAGTTGGTGAATTTGCATTCGATAATATTATTTTCAAGCCAAGCGCCACTATCAAAGTTTGTATTATGAAAAATAGAATTGCCTATAAAACAATCCTTAATGTCTACCAACTTAAAATTTCCTTTTTCACAGGTAATTTCCGACAAGTGAGATTGCACAAGATTAGCTCTATTAAAGTTGTGATTACTGGTAATTTTTCCATATAACTTACAGCTGATGATATCTCTTGCTTGAAATTTTATACGCAAAATCTTGCTAAAATCAATTTCTTTCCGAAAAGGATTATTTGCAATAGAATCAATATCAGTGTCGGAAAAAGGGATCAAATCATTTTTATTTGACATAATGCTAATTCTTAGTTATCCTTTATTCAGAATAACTAAATCCGGCATGGAAAAATCTTTTCTCGGATGCTTTGCCGTAAGGATTTGTCTTTGTTTTTTGCGATTTACATGAGTATAAATTTGCGTTGTCATAATAGAACTATGCCCAAGGATAGATTGAATGTATCTTATATCCACATCCTTTTCAAGGAGCAGTGTTGCGAGAGTATGCCTGAACACATGTGGGGTAATGGTAAGCATCCCTTTTTATAGTGCCAATTCAAAGTTAGTGATTTGATTGATTTTTAATTGATTTTGTTTTTTGTATTCTATTGGTGTTTGTCCATTAAGTGATTGATGAGGTCTATAGT
>JAHEYJ010000210.1 GCA_023251675.1 Bacteroidota bacterium | reverse complement strand
CTGAAGTGAACATCATTGAAAACACAAAGGATTTTACCGTTGAGCTGGCCGCTCCCGGTCTTGAGCGGAAAGATTTCAAAGTGGAACTTGAAAACGGTACACTAACCGTAAGCGCGGAAAAAGAAAAAGAGGAAAAAGAAAATGGAAAAAATTTCCGCAGAAGGGAGTTTTCGTATAACTCTTTCAGCCGTTCATTCACACTGCCTGATAATATTTTAACGGATAAGGTAGATGCGCATTACGAAAATGGTATTCTGAAGCTGACGCTTCCCAAAAAGGAAACTACAGTTTTAAAACAGGCAAAGCAAATTAAGGTTGCCTAGCCGGAATTGAATACCAATGAGAAATCCCAGCCCCGTAAGGCTGGGATTTTTATTTTATATTCTTTTGGAAAGAATTGGATGAAAAAATAAACCTGATCCGGTTGTGGCCGGCATGAATAAAAGCAGATCCACTGATAAAAATAATTAAGATAAAAAATTAAGACGCCGGATTCGTTAAAGCTTTTTGTAAGGATTTATTTCAGGATTTGTTCTTGGCATGATTTCAGGGATAGGGTAGTAAGGGTCACTTTTCTCCGGATTAGGAATAATTTCCGGATTTCTTTCCGGCACATTCGGAATATTGGGCAACGGGTTTATTTCCGGCTTTATCTTCCTGGGAGTTTTCTTTTTCATGCTTTTACCGGTTTTTTATTTAACCTTTCAATTTGTTCCTTTAATTTATTCATTACCATTTTGAGCGGGTTTCATAAAAATGAGATAAGGGCGCCAGCATTGAAATGACATCCAGCACTTATTGCAATGATGTTTTGATGTTCCGATAGCTTTTATAAATCGAGTGACAGGAATCACAGTTAATTTTGCGTATTGTCATTCTTCTTGAATTTTTAACCTCTATTTTCGTTGCGTTTTTAAAAATGCACTAACATGGAAACAACTATGAAAAAATCAATTAAACTGTTTTTGATTTTATTATTTATCACTTCGCTTGAATCCTGTGTTGAAGAAATGCTTTCTCCGGAGCGGTTTCAAAAAAAGCTGACCGAAGAAAAAGGAGTGCTGATCGATGTCCGCACCAGCGAGGAATACGCAGAAGAGCATATTGACGGGGCCATAAATGGGAATGTTCAAGACGTAAACTTTAAAAAGTGGATCGACAGTTTAGACAAAAGCAAGGCCTATTTCCTCTATTGCAAATCAGGGAAGCGAAGCGCACAAGCAATGGATATGATGAAAGAGAATGGTTTTAAAAAGCTGTATATGCTCAAAGGTGGAATGATTGAGTGGAGACTCAAAGAAATGCCCGTTGTAAAAAAGGAAATAATAAAAAATAGTTATTGATGCACAATTGATGCAATTCGGATTATGAATAAATTAAATTCTCATCCAATTCAAAATTCTTATTTGCCTGGCGATTAAATGATTCTTCCAGGATTCGGATCTTATTATTAATTATTTTTTTCTCTTTTAAGCATTCGGAAATTAAATCAAAGATGTTAGCATTGCCAAGTTCGGCCGCGCAGTCTACGGCTGTTTCATACATTTCAACCTGGTAGGCTGCTATTGTATGATAATAGATGCTGATAGCGGTTTCAGCAGAGGCATGTGCAACGCAGTAATTTTTTAATGTTTGGCTCTCTTCAGAAAGCAACGTCTGGATCACACTGTCGGTATATTTACTTTTATTGACATTTAGAAGAGTAAAGGTTTTATTTAAATAGGCAAGAATCTTATTTTGACTTTTGGAAACAGAAGCAAGAAAGTCAAATATTTTTCCGGATTCAGTCTTTTTCATCAGTGCAGGCAATGCCTGTGAGATGTTTTCTTCTCCATCCATAATGATCTGCATCTGGTGAATGAAGATGTTTCGGATTTTTTCAAGATAATTCATGGCCGGATGATTTAATTGTTTCTTACGATTTGCCAGGCGATTTCTAATCAATGCTCACCATTTTAAATTTTCCAATTTTTTCAGGTCTTTAATAATGACATTTCCGCTTACCGTTTCAATCAATCCTTCTTCCCGAAACTCCGTAAGGTTCCTGCTTACTGATTCCGGGGAAAGCCCTGCAATAGAGGATAGATTCTCTCGGCAGATGGGGAAAGCGATTTCGGTTTTACCTTCACTCTGGTATTTTTTACAAACAAGCAGCAATGCTTCAGAAGTTTTTTTTCTTGCCGAATCATATGCGAGCTTTAAAAGTTTTTCCCCGGAACTTGAAAGATTGTTGGTAAGTAATTTTATGAATGCGAGTGAAACATCATTGTTCGAATAAAGTAATTTAATAAAGTCATTCCTGGAGATCAGTGCCACTTCGGCATCTTCCAGCGCTTCGGTGGTTTCATGCTGGCCGATATTATCAAGCAAGGATGTATACCCGAAAAAATCGCCTTCCTTATATATGTCTGTAATAAATTCTTTTCCCCAGTAGTTTGTTTTGTAGGATTTGATTTTTCCGGATATAACAAAAAATAAATAGCCGGGCATGTCATTCTCCATATAGATAGTATCCTTTTTTTTAAATCTCTTATGGGTGCGTTGCTCCGATAAACTTCCCAGTTCGTAAAGCGATTTTACTTCACGAATAAAATCATTCAGCCCGTCGATTGTTTTGGTAAAATTCTTTTTTAAGATATTGCTTTTGTTGATCCGTGAGGCAACCACTTTTAGCAGGTCATTTCCGCTGAAAGGTTTGGTTAAGTAGTCGTCAGCGCCCAGGTCCATACCGGTACGGATATCTTTTTTTTCTGATTTGGCTGAAATGAAAACAAATGGAGTTCCGATCATCTCAGGAATATTTTCTATTGCCCGAAGCACATTGTATCCGTCTATTTCAGGCATCATGATATCACAGAGGATCAGGTCTGGTTTATTGTTTCGGGCTAACTCAATACCTGATTTGCCGTTATCAGATGTTATCACTTTGTAATTAGCCATCTCAAGGATCTCCGCTGTATTTTCGCGCATGTCCTTGTTATCTTCAATGATCAGTATGGTATGGTTCATATGTATCCTTTAATTAATTAGGTTGCGTACAATGAAATTATTAGCAAGGATATTATTATGTTAATAATCCTGAAATGATATTCGTCACTTGAAGCAGATGACCTCTGTCATTTAATGTAATTCGGGTTTGCCATGAACGATATAACTAATTCGTTAAACCGGAATAGAAGCGCTAGCAATCGATCTGAACAGTAAAAGTGCTGCCTTCATCAATTTGGCTTGCAAATACAATGGTTCCTTCCAAAAGCTCAACATATCTTTTTACAATGCTTAATCCAAGGCCAGTGCCCTGGATATTCGATGCATTATTAGCTCTGAAAAGTTTGGTAAAAATTTTACTCTGCTCTTCTGCCGGAATACCAATCCCCTGGTCGATTATCCTGATGAATATGCGGTTTTGTATTATTTCTGTCTGCAGTTGAATGTTTTTGTTTTCTGAAGAATATTTGATGGCATTTGAAAGGAGATTTAAATAAATGTTTTTCAGGATCCTTTTGTCCTGAATGATAATTTCTTCTCCTTTATGAGTGTAAATTATTTTTTGGCCTTCTTTTAAAATATCTTTCATTTCATCAGCGATGTCTGAAGAGAATACCCGTAAATTAAATTCATTTTTAAGTATCTCAATTTTATTTTGTTCGAGTTTTTCAAGAGAAAGAAAATCGTTTAAAATATCAACCAGGTTGCTGATGGAGGATTTGATCCGTTTAATGTGTTTGGTTCGTTTATCTTCATTTTCGGGTTTGGCATATCTTTCAATCAGTTCAATGCTTGATAAGATGGTGCTCAGCGGCGTGCGGAATTCATGAGAGGCCATTGTAACGAACCTGGATTTCATCTCGTTCAGCTCTTTTTCATATTCAAGCGCCTGTAAAAGTTCAATGGTGCGGTCTTCAACCCTGCTTTCCAGTTCTTCATTCGCCCGCTGAAGTTCTTTCTCCGCTTTCTTTTTTTCGCTGATATCAACTATGGTTGTCAGGACGTGTTCATTTTTATTCAGCATAATGTTCTCAGACGAAAAAAGAATATCAACAGGGGTGCCGTTTTTCGTATAAACAGTTGCTTCATTGTTTGAAGTCAAATCCAGTTTTCTCAGGGGTAATTTTATTTTCTTTTCGACTGTATTTATTTTAATATTAACAGCGGGAGAAAAATTTACAGAGGCTTCACCAATAACTTCTTCGCGATTATATCCGAATAATTTAAGAAAGCGATCATTGACATCCGTAAATATTCTGTTGTCGGCCCGTGTGATCATTTGCGCAATTGGGCTTGAGTGGAAGGATTTGCTGAATCGCTCTTCGGATTTTCTTAATTCTTCAGTTCTTTGCCTTCTTTCGGTTATATCCCTGTAAATAAAAGCAAAGCCTGTATTGTGATAGCATGTTCTTATCTCAAGCCAACGGCCCCTCTTTGGCATGTACAGATCGAATGAGGTTTGGATGCGATCATTTATTTTTCTTTGTAAGTTCATATCTTCCAATGATTCTTTCATCCCTGGTATTGTATCTAAAAAATATTTCCCGATAAAATCACTTTTCTCCTTTCCATTTAACATATGGATCGCAATCTCATTTATATACGTACATCGATAATCGAAGTCAAAACTTATAAAGCCGTCGCCGGTGCCTTCAA